>JARGGA010000382.1 GCA_029210805.1 Candidatus Thorarchaeota archaeon | reverse complement strand
TATTCTCATTCTATCTTGTTTTTGCTACCTGTTTCAGACTTTTCACACAGAGCCTCTGATAGGAATTCACTTATTAATCATATTAAATTTCATAGGTAAATAAAATATCTATTATAGCCTTATTTATTGATTAAAGACATATGAAAATCTTAAATTCAAATTAAAGCAATTAATCATATTAAATTTATATACCAATTTACTGAGTAATTGTACGAGTAAATAACCAGTCTTGAGAATAAGAAGGGGAGTGAACTCAACTGGCTCACGAAACGGGCCAGAAATTTATATACCAAAGGCGAAAAACAGTGGTTCGGTCCAAAGGTGTCATAATCTCGGTAAAGGTTCCTATCAATTGGGAAGCAATGACTGAGAGGACTAGGCAAAGGCTTAGGCAAACCGTTGGAAGAGACACTAGAGTGATTCGTGCATTCTTGGGAATAATTGAACAATATGAAGACAAGTTGCTGACAGGTAGAAACAGAGATAGAATTGATGACGGTAAGTTGGACCAGTTGACCATGACCGCGCTCAAGGTCAAATCAGGATACCAGCAGAGAACAAGCGTTCCGCATGATTTCAAGGTCCGATTTCCCCGAATCTCAACGAACGAACTGACGGAGTGCAGACAGACAGCTGTTGCACTAAGTGAAAGATATCTGAAATTGAAAAGGAAGAGGGGCATGAAAGCATCACGCCCTACATCAATCAACTGCACTCGACGGATTCCACGATGGGTTTTCTCTCAGAGATTCAAACTCATTGAAAGAGAAACCTCCATTTCCAGATGGTGGCTCGATGTTCGTGATTCTCTAGACTCCGTGGGAGAAGGAAGAATACTCCATGACCACTTGAGAATACCCCTTAGGATATCACCCTTCCATTTGAATCAGATTAAACTTGGTGAGTTAAAGGCACTCGAGCTCTTTACAGATACGAAATTGAAGTGGTGGGTGGCATTTGCTGTTCGAGTTGGTATCAATGACGCTCATGAGGAAGACCATCCTGCAGCTATTCTTGGTATTGACCTCGGTATTGAGAAGGCGGTCTGTTCGACACTCCTCACCCCAGAAAAGACCAGAGAAACTCGATACTTTGTTCAAAAGGAGAAGGCCAAATCTATCAAGAAGTACGATATTCTTGTAGCAGATTTACAGAGAGAAATGCACCTACGACAGAACAATGGATTGGATTGCGATGAGGTTTCAAAGAATCTACGTCGAATGCGCTCCAAGAGAGAGAACGTTGCTCGTGAATATGATCATGTTCTTGTTCGGCAACTTCTCGATTATATCTCTGAGTTATCTAAGAAGTACACACTCTATGTTGCCATTGGTCGTCTGCAAAATATACGAATGCTTGCAAAGCGAGGAAACTACCAAGGAAAAAGGTTCAGGGGAATGATACATTCTTGGGCTTTCGCTAGGATAACCAACAGTCTGAAACATGGACTTGCTCAGCTTGGATGGAAGGTTGATGGAAAGGACGCTCGATTTAGAGATGTTCCTGAAGCTTGGACCTCTATCATGTGTTGGAAGTGTGGAAGCAAGGGAAAGAGACCAAAGCAGAACTATTTCCACTGTCCATCCTGCGGACATAAGACCAATGCTGATAGGAGTGGTAGTATAAATATCGCAGCACGCATGCTCACGCTCACAAAGTCACTACACTCTGTGAGAGGACTAGGTCTGTGGACTAGAGCTTTAGATAAGGCTCAACGTGTACGACCGAAAGCCCAATGGAGGATTTCGAAGAAATCGGCAAAAGGGAAGTCCTTACTCTCTAAGAAAGAACCATCATCAGGTTCCAGAGAGTCTGCGGCCGTTCACCATGCTCAATCGAGTCTTCTCAACTTCAGTGATGAAACTGGGAAGGGTGATAATGACCCTGCCGTGGGAAGAACTGTGGAAAATCTCTCTGTCGCTGGGAGTGATGAACCAGCACAAAGACAGGAGAAAGAGGCCAGGTCTGTAGGAGGGATTCCATCTCAATGATGACAGACAATGCTCTTGCTAATTTTTGCAAATTCTCATGGAATTTGCGAGATGGTGGCGACACTGGCAGGAGAAGGGCAGAACACAGAAGTTTCTTACAGTTGTGGTTCACTCACCATCCACTGTTAGACACGAGTCATAATGCTTTCCTCTAATTTCAGGGCCTGTTTATACAGCCTGATATCAAGAGAATTGACATTGTATGCGTAAGATACATTGAGTCTAAGTTCCTTTCCATCAGGTACTGATGTCATCTCTACATCTCCAATTAAAATATACTTCTCGGCTACAGAGAGCTGATCATTAACCGCTATTATCATCGATCCCTGATTATCTGGTTCGTCCATGATGTCCTGTACCAAAGCTGCTTCTGGTTGTGCTTCCACAACTATGCAAATTATCTGAACCGGATTAGGCGTATCAGGTGTAAGACTTTTTATTGTCCTGAGTTTGGCACTTCTACGAAGTTGGAATCTTGGCTCTTCAGTCAAATCTGCTTCACACTCAGAGTTGTTTACCGTATTCAAGATAATAAGTTCATCTTTACTATTGGAACAGGCTCACTGGTACAACTAGCCACCATAATTACGCCACGTATGGCGACATGAAGTACACCTGTAAAATTCAGTAGCCCCTTCATCGCCACGGCGAGTCTGAACAGTCCAATAGTACGCTTCATTATGACCACATTTCGGACATGAAGCTGCGGTCTTTGGCATTGGTATGGATTCGTCCTCAACAACGATGATTTTGTCACGAGCCGTTCTCTTGACAGGTTGTGACACTGTTAGCTCACCACTACCTTTCTGAATATGACCGCAACTCCGACACTTGAGGGCATTATTGCCATCTTCGTCTTTGAAGGGCATCATCATGGCGTCACATTTGTCACAAAACTTCATTATCCATTTCCCCGTGTTTTGCTCAACGTCACATGAGTCAATTAAAGGCTTACTAATTGCTAGTTCTTCCCTTCAACTCGATTTGCAGGGAGCTTCTTTACTACTACTTCCAGTAGTTTTTGAAATGCGAATGCAGCAATCTCGCCTTCTTTCGTACGATTTGTTGTAGAATTCATGGATATATTCTCAACCAGAAATCGAACAATAAACTGAACATCAATGAGATTTTTCATCCATAACCATGCCATTATGGCTTCGTAAGCATCTGCAGCTTTTCCAGCATCTGTCCGACGACGCATGTATTGGTAGACTGATGTTGCTCGAATTGCTCTTGCAAGAACACTGTCTCTAACTTTTTGGCCTGCCATCTTTCCTAAAACGACTGACTTTGCAAGAGAATAACAAAAATTAACAAGATTGTCTCCAATCTGTGCGAGCCCCTTGTCGCTCATAATTTCACAAATGGAACCGGGGAGGAGAGAGTCATAAAGCGGCATGACAGGTTCTCAATGCAAGAATAGAAAGGTCTTTCCATAGGAATCCTAAAAGGCATACATTCAGGGGCAGAGCATTCTTCACCTACTCATCCTCCAAATCATTCTCTGTCAGATGTGCCCATCCATTCTGCTTCGGATAGAACATCCACCAGT
>JARGGA010000381.1 GCA_029210805.1 Candidatus Thorarchaeota archaeon | reverse complement strand
ATCCATATACCAGTCTTCTTCAAATCCAGGGTTCCCCAACGGATACGTGATGATTTGAAAGTCATCAAGCAAGAGAGAAACTGATGCACCAGGAGCGGCATTCGACAGATAGAATTCAAGACGAAACAGGGAGACATTGGATATTCCTCTAGAGCTCAAGTAATCGTAGAGATCAATACGTGATGATTGCCATGTGTCCCTAGCTCCGAATCCTGGCATTTTGAAATAAGATACAGTGGTGGAATTGCTACCAAGCAAAGCGTCATTGTATGTGCCCATGTATATCCAGAAGTAATAGTATCCAGATTCATTCCTAAAGGTCAGAGCTAAATTTGCATATTGCATACTAGGAATTGTGGGAGTATCATTGTACTTCCAATCTAATTCGAGAAGCATCATGCCCGGTGTTGATGCAAAATAACTTGCCGGATAGTTGAACAGTTTTATCAAATTAACAAATCCAGAAGCTACCGTGTATTCTGGTACACTCATATTAAGTGAGTAAGTTTCATGGGTACTATCAGTACTCTGCTCCATGTAGCCCATTGATATTCGAGAAGCACTCCATGGTGACTCGGTTCCAGTTTCGAAATTGCTATTTCCAATCCAGCCAGAGTATGTTCCGTTTGTCAGAGTAATTTCATCAAAAGCCACTTGAACAATTCCAGGGTCTCCCTCATATGAATAGGTTTGAAGTTGGAAATATTGAACATACATACTGCTATCAAGATCACCAGCACCCCACACTGCGATATAGTCTGCAGTGATGTCTCTATTTAGTGAATGCCATTCACCGATTGTATCGTTCAGGTAAAACCATGCATCAATAGAACCATTCGAGAATCCGTAATTTCCTGATAAGATATAGTATAAGTTCCGATGCTTGGATACACCATCGAATGTTTGAATCTCAACCCAAACATGTGCTCCTTCATCGTAGGCAGCATTCTGAAGTACGTTCCAGTCAAGCGTCAGAGATAGACCTGGTTCAATTAGAGAAGAGGTTGATAGAGGTCCCTGACTCACATATCCTTCACTACTTGATGTGGAAGAAGCCTCACATTCTATTAGAAGCCCGTAGTTATCGGTGACTCCGGATCCAGAGTAAGCAAAGTCAGCATTACGATATGATGAGCCGCCTCCGCCGTTATAATCCGCAGGTCTGGAACCAGTCCAATCCTCAAAGCTAGGGTTCTCATTTATGTTTATGAGCATGTTACCTGATGAATCTGCTTCATCTGCTAGTTGTTCAATATTTTCAGGTGCTTCATGAATCACGGGTTCCACATTGTGTTGATTCACCAGCGAGGTGTCCACCGAGAAGAACATGAGTCCAACGAGTACAAAAGCCAGTGCTATCACTGTAGCGTGTTCTCTTTCCATTTTACTCTCCTCACCTAGTTGTGATATTTTGAGTGAGTGTAAAAGCAATGTAAGCCATCATATCTGTTACGGTTTCATTAATTGTTAAATAGGTCTAATTGATGGTTATTCTAATATTACAAACTGTAACTTCTAAATGCTAATCATCAGGTATGAGTTGAAGGATACTCCCTGGTTGACCAAATCCCCACGAATGAAGAACAAGCAGTTCACCATTGATTCCATGTTCCCTCATAGATGAATCAATCAACATCCTCAAATCACAAGATAGATACGACGGGTGAAAATCAAATACATGGCCATAACCCATGTCATAATTAATCTGAAGAGAGAAGAATCAAAGAAAACTATATGCGAATGTGTTTGCCAGATGTTGAAACGCCAACTCAAATCAAACACATTGAGGCTCTGAAGTTTCGGCTTAAGGACCGTATCAATAGTATAGACAGCAATATTAGCGGTTTAGAAACTGAAGAGAAGGTGGAAGATTAGACCATTCGGATTCCCTCTACAGAATCCATATGTGACGTCGCACATCTTTTTGATCCAAAGCTTCCAGATCTTCTCTTTTTGTCTGATACAGTATGATAATATCAAACTGGATAGAAATCCCATAGATGACTGAATTTCCACCCTTTACCGACTTTCTTATCGCCGCCAGGAAGATCAGTGAACTCTCCCTCATCAAATGGGTAGAACCTCATGTTGTTATCGTCATCTCTCAAAACAAGGTCTGGTTTTCCTGGCTGTCTCCAATGTCCTACAAGGTAGGTCCAATCATCATGGAAACCCTTTCCAACCGTTTCATATGGCTTATCTTCAAACTTGTATTCATTGCCAATCTTGTTGAAAACATACCTCGTCAGTTGTCCATTTTCTCTTCGAACAATCAGATCGGGAGTTCCATTCTGCATCCATTCACCAACCAGATAATGAGTGAACTCCTCTCCAAAACCACGACCAATCCTGTCTCTGTCGCCTGATTTTCTGAAATCCTTTCCATTGAATGGATAAAGCCACATACTGCCATTTTCTTCTCTAACAACGAGGTCTGGAAATTCACCGTTTGTCCAATAGCCCGGTAATAGGTCTGGGTACTTTTCCTTGTCAAAGCCTACGCCTACATCTTCGTCTCGACCTAGATCTTTGAACTCTTCTCCATCCCATGGAAACAATCGAAGTTCTCCCTTTTCATCACGTACAAGCAAATCGGATGTTCCATTTCCTGTCCATTCTGCGACATAGTAGTCCCATTCAGGTTTGAAACCTTTGCCTACTCTTTTTCCTGTATTCCCTACAAGAAATGTTTCACCTTCAAATCTATAGAATTTTAGGTCACCATCTTTCTCCAAAACAACTAGAGAGTTTCCTCCTCCAATTCGTCGTCTTACAGATTTATCTCCACCTTCCATCCAATATCCTGGAAGATACTTCTCAAATTTGAAGCCTCTTCCCACTTTGAATCCAGTGTCATTCTGTCCACGGTCTTTGGATGGATAAAATGTATGTTTTGTTTCCTGCGTAAAGAAGGGATACCATCGTAGATTCCCATTGTCCTTTCTTACTACTAATCCGGGCACTCTCTAACCCCCATACTAGACTTAGTCTAGTATACTGATGTATTTTGACAGAGAATTTAAGGATTTATTATTTTGCGGTATATTATACTCTTACATTGGGTATTAAGGTTCGGTCAATATCTCTGACCAATTCACCATTTCCCTTCTGAACATCTTCAGCGATTCGAAGGGCTATATTGGCAATTGTTCCTTCGCTTGCATTATCTTCGATTCGATTCTCCCAATGTATTTCCATAAGTTCCAAGGCGATTTGTAGACTGCTAAGATGACCTCTAATATCATGGAATAATAAATCCAGAAGAAGGTCCGCATGATCCTTGGTACGGTTGCTTTCTTCTAATAGCATTGCATGCTGAGTATTGCGTTCCTTTTATGGGAATCAATTTCTTTCACAACAATTGGAATTTTTTTGACTCCCTGTAATGTTTTCTTATCTTCTCTACAGCAGCCTGCAGTTTTTCTTCTGCAGATCCAATATCGCTTTCCTTGATATTTCTATAGATTGGATTTGCCAAAATGTCGATTCTTCCAGTTTCACTCAGCTGAAGGTCGAATTCATATTCATCCGATTTGAAGCCCATCATTGAAAGTAACCCGC
>JARGGA010000380.1 GCA_029210805.1 Candidatus Thorarchaeota archaeon | reverse complement strand
TCTTCCATCCGCAGCTTCCGCTACGGATACCTTTCAGCAGCTCTAGCAGTTCTGATTTGAGAACTGATTCTTTTCCGATTAGGGCATTTCAAAAACATGGTCAGATATTGTGATATAATACGCAGAAACAAGCGCAATCATTGCCCCTACGTTCCAAAAAAGTACCTTGATTGGGGAATAGTATATGCTTGCAAAGAAGATAAGCGTGACACCAATGCAAAGAATAAGAGTTGTAGATTGACTGATTGGGGGGATATATCGTAGATCCGGATGGGCCTTTTGCTTCCATAGAAGTATAGTTAATAATACGAGAGCGATAGAACTGAAAAGAGAGCCATTGATGACAGGGTCATACCCTATCATCATGTAAGCAATCCATGAGAGTATCCAAATACCAAGGATAAGTATGAATGTTAGTGAAATCCTCAATTACATCACCACACTAACTAGTAATTATTCATCGAATTATTTAAGTTTAGATGCTAAGAATGAGTTATGGTGGTATGCAGTGGGAAGGTATGTCAATCATTTAGATATATACGTAGCTTTATTCCTCTCTCTATGTTTCTTGGCTTTTGTCGCACCTGTACCCGTATATATGGCAGCAGAAACCTATGAAACATTGAGCCGAGATATGACAATCGAAATTCGAGATATCATACCCGGTGAAGTAATTCCTATAGAGGTTCATAAGGAATTCCAAGAACAGAATGGGTATTCGATTGGGGATGTGAACGCAACTGCTGTTCTAGACAATGGGAATCTGACTTTCAGTATGACAATTCGAACTTGCAGATATGATGCCCAAATGGGTCTAATATCGAATGAAACAACTGATTGTAAGGCTATCATCCCTGATTACAGTGGATTCCGGGCAATGATTATGGAGACGGCAAATCAAAAGTCAACCTCAGATGAAACAGAATCATTTGCCTTGGCATATAGTGATTGGGGAACTTTCACCCGGTATTATTGGAGAGATAAGCTATTTGTATCAGCTCCTGGCAATGATTATACCCTTGTGTTTTATGATCATCCGGACAACTACTACACCTATCACAGAGAACAATGGAATCTTGATTGGAACATGTACTCAGCTAGCTATAAGACTACAATGCAACACTATTCTCAAGCTCAGATGAATCAGGCAATGACCACAGGATCTCTATTCAATCTTGTGAGTTTTATTGCACTCCTAGCGGGAATTGCCGAAGCTACAGTGGCATTATGGCTATCAGCCATCTTAGCTGGACTGTTACTATCAGTTTACTTGTTTACCACGCTTATCGTTCTAGCTGAACAAGGTGATGGATGGGCGTATTTGTATGGCCCAGGAGATTGGCCTCTCACTAATTGGTGGTGGGTTTCCTTTGGTAGGTTGCGTGACTCATGGTGGTTAGCCATCTTCTAGATTCCTATATTTAACCCAATAATTAGGCATTATCAATTGTGATATAAGAAACAATGTGCCTTCTGTTCAAGTACATTGCAGGGGGCTATGCCCCCTTTTTTCTTGCATGCTGTCTAGATTAGTAGTTACTGATTCAATCGCATTGCTTTATCTGCATCTAATGGCCAGTTTGTGAAATGGCATTCAGAATATATCGGAAACCATGAATCTATTGCTCAACGATTTGAAGAAAGGAATTACATGTACTCATTGAAAGAACACCAATCGGTGTAGAATAAGTTGCATGTCTAGCATTCTGTAAAATTAGTAAGAAAATGAAAAAGGGTGCTCAACAGCGTGAAGAAGAGGGCAAGTCCCTCCACATGTGGCAACCATAGTACTACGATTGCACGTCCCGTCGTTAGCCTGCACCCCCTGTCCTAAGACAGGACAAGCAAATGATGCACAGCCTTGATGGTTTTAGTTTCCGTCAAGACAAAAGATTATTAATTCAAGACAATCAATTCCACATGGAAATCGTGTACTGGAGAGATAAAAGTAGAAATGAATAAGATAGATAATACCACACAAACAGACGTGCTAAAAATAAAGCCTTGGCAATTAGCGTTAGTTTTTCTTCTCTTAGCTCTATTAGCTCCATTTCAATTCCTAATAATTTCTGAAGATCATCTAGAACTTATAAGCCCAACTTGGATCTATTTTCCTATATGGAATAGCATCTATATTTATGAGATGTATGCAATAATAAACAGATTGCCATTCACATTTCTTAGGTTTCTGTTTGCTCTTCAAATCGGTAGATATTACAAGAAGGACATTACAAGAACAAAAGTCATTGCATATGGTATTCTTGGGGAAGTGCCTTCATTCTTTATTACCCTTCTTTATCTTTTGCAGCCTATTCTATCAGCATATCCATTAGTAATAGGTATCCCCATTCCTGTGATATTTGCAATAGCCATATATTTGATGAGAAGCAAGTCTCAACCACAGCAACCTCTAACATGGAAGGGAAAGAAAAAAGTCCTTGATTGGTGGCCTGAAATCGATGCTCCTCAAAAAACATGAGATGAGTGAATTAGCTTGATTGATAGAACATAAATTTATCAAGATTTTGTTTATTGGTTCAAATAAAAGATGGTGCTATTCTTGAATAGCACCGTAGTTGAAACGCCCTGTCTAAGGTGGTTGTTCATAGTATGTAGTAAATTCCCATGATATGGATCCAACGTCTAGGTAGGCATTTCCACTCTGTGAAGAATACCGATACAAATCAGATGTGCCATCTAATGTAACGGCTATGTGAATACCAACATAATACCATTCATTTGGACTGAACTCATATGCACTTGATGTCACGAAACCCATATATTCATACAACCAGTGATATTCAGTATCTGGCGTATAGTAGTGTTGGTTATTCTTCACACCAAACCATCCAACGCTATCAGTTGCAGAATACCAACTTCTTGCTTCTTCATATGGAGTTGCTTGTTCAGTATTTACAAGAGAATAGCTTAATCTCCAATTAGCAGATCCAAAACCAGCACTAAGTCCATAATGAAATGCCGCATCAGTTTTGATTCTGAGATACTTGTGGGATGCATCCTCCGGTTTGATTAGAATGACTATCCAGTAGTCCAAAACCTGAGCCCAGCCACCTACTAAGTGACCCTTAGCATAGAAATCACCATTCGAGGAGTAGAACCAAACCGGATTAAACACAGAAGTAGAATAGGATTTGTGTACTTCACCAAATGAACTTGATTTCGTACCAGAATTTGCTTGTATGCCCGTTAATGCTCGTGCTTCTGTTGGTATCAGAAACATTAAGCAAACAAACATAACACTTACTAGCATTATTTTTCGTTTCATTGCGTGGTGCCCTCCTTTTTAAATAACGAAAGATAGTCTAGTTAACCCACTCATTCCGCAGCCGTACCACTGCTGAAACAATAGTCAATCAATCCTTTGTAATAAATTTTGTGACAAAAAAGAGTTGCTCGACATAATTATTGAATTCAAAGCAACAATAATGCGATGTTGTAAGATCAATGAAAAATGAAAAAGGGTGCTCAACATTGTGCGGGGAGAGGGTAAGTCCCTCTGTGGCAACCATATGATTACGATTGCACGTCCCGTCCAAGGCCTGTACCCATCTCGCA
>JARGGA010000379.1 GCA_029210805.1 Candidatus Thorarchaeota archaeon | reverse complement strand
CAAGAGAAGATCGAATGATGCACATTCCTGGCGCAGGTGTTGGTAGCCATTGCCTACCAAAGGACCCGTGGCTTCTTAGATTCGGTTTGTATGAATACGGTTCATGGAAGGTTGAACCAGAGTTCATATCGCTTGCTCGAAGAATCAATGACCACATGCCAATTCACATGGCAGACTTAGTCGAAAATGCACTTCAGTCAAGGGGAGTATCCATGCAGGATGCTACCGTGACAGTGCTAGGAGTTTCATATCTGGAAGATGCTGATGATACCAGAAACACTCCCGCAGCCACGCTAACAGCAGCTCTGCAAGCCAAGAGGGCGAAAGTCAGACTCCACGATCCATACATTGAGAGCTGGGAGTTCGGCCCCCACAAGATAGAGAAGGACCTGATAGCAACTGCCACTGAATCAGATTGTTTGGTTATAGTGACAAAACATCGTGAGTACTTCTCATTGGATTTTGATGCACTCAAGAAAGTAATGAGAACATGCGTTCTTGTTGATGGTAGAAATGTCTTTGAGCAAAATGATATAGAGAACAAAGGCTTCGAGTACAGAGCTGTGGGCAAAGCAGGCATTAGGAGAACCTGAGTACAATTATCCCAGTAGTTGGTTTGAGCTTGGTCTATTTGAGATATATCAGCAAAAACGTTTGCAACATATCCAGCAACAGCATCTTTTGATAGTAGAAGGCATGGGTGAGAAGCTGCTACAGAATCCCTCTTTGCTTGAAGCACATGACGATAGACCAAACATCCAGACCAACGATGCAAATCAGAGAATGGATAGGTTGATTATTCTAGATGTTGGTATCACCATGGTTTTGATGTAGAAGAAAAAAAGACTTAAAGCATAACTTGCTTGCAGAACATCGAGAATGGCCATGAGAAAAGTGCTCGTAACCGGAGGTGCGGGATTCATTGGTAGCCATCTTGTGGATAGATTGGTTGAAGATTCTCAAGTAGTTGTTTTAGATGATTTGTCGACTGGTCTAATTGAAAACATTTTCCAGCATATCGATAATAGAAAAATCGAGTTCATTCAAGGAAGTATATTGAATGAAGAGGACTTGAACCGCGCTCTCGAAGGTGTAACAACAGTATTCCATTTCGCGGCACAGCCAGATGTTAGGGTGAGCGTAGAAAAACCATTCTTTGATTTCGAAGTCAATGTTGTTGGAGGAATGAAACTCCTTGAGGCAATGAGAAGGGCAAACATAATGCGTCTTGTCTTCGTATCGTCTGGTGGAACGGTGTATGGAGAACCAGAGAGATTTCCTACTCCTGAAAACACTCCTCTTAGACCAATCAGTAATTATGGCGCTGCAAAAGCAGCCTTCGAGATGTACCTGTCATCCTACGCAGAACTCTATGAAATGGTCTTTGCAAGTATGCGCCTAGCCAATGTTATCGGACCGCGTTCAACACATGGAGTCATCTATGATTTTGTCAAGAAGCTAGAAAAGGATCCATCACGTCTCGTAGTATTGGGAGATGGTACCCAGAATAAGGAGTATATATCAGTTACAGATGTTGTGGCTGCCGCAATATGTATTGCGAATAATATGAAAGAAGGTCATGTGCCGGTCAATGTGGGTTCTGGAGAAACACTGACTATTACCAGAATTGCGAAGATAGTATGTGAAGAGATGGATTCACCTGATGCCAAGATTGAATACACAATGACAAAAAGGGGCTGGGATGGCGATGTTGTTCGAACAGATGTTGATATCAGTCTGCTGAAATCTATGGGATGGAACCCAATGAGACCGATAGAGGATACGGTAAGACAGTATATTAGATGGTTGAGAAGTCATTAGCTGTTGATTAATGCAGGAATAATGCTTCTTGATTCCGTAGAACATCGTCATGACACTATGGCAAGCCTTTTCAAGAAAGTATTTTGCCTGCTAAATTTGACAATTGACAGTCAGAGGCGATTGAATGGTCACGCGAATCGTTGTAGTTGGAATGGGATATGTAGGCATACCAGCGGCTGCACTCCTTGCAGATGTTGAGGGCTATGATGTAATAGGACTTCAGAGAATATCAAAAAGATCTGGCTGGAAGATTGATGTATTAAATAGCGGTAAGTCTCCATTCGAAGGCGATGAGCCAGGGCTCGATGAATTGATTGCCAAAGTAGTAGCAAAGGGTACGTTTAGAGCCACTGATGATATTGATGTTCTTAAAGACGCAGATATCATTCTTATTGACGTTCAAACGCCAACAGATTCACAAAACATGCCAAGATATGAATCTCTTAGAGAAGTCAGTGCAAACATTGGACAGCGAATGAAAAAGGGAGCCATGGTTGTAGTTGAGTCAACTGTCGCTCCAGGCACAACCCAAAATGTTGTCCAGAAAATCATTGAAAAGGAGTCAGGAATGAAGGGCGGAGAAGACTTTGATCTTGCATTCTCCTATGAGCGTGTCATGCCCGGGAAACTCCTGGAATTCATTGTTAATATGCCGCGTGTTGTTGGAGGTATCACGGAGAAGGGCACAAAGCGAGCTGTAGAAATGTATTCTAGGATTGTTAAGAAGGAAATATCTACAACGAATACTCTTAGTGCAGAACTCTGTAAGACCATCGAAAATGCATATCGCGATGTGAATATTGCATTCGCAAACGAAATGGCGTTGGTAGCAGAAAGTCTTGGTGTCAATATCTATGAGCTGATCAAGCTCATCAATGCACGTGATGATAGAATGATGCACATCCCTGGCGCAGGTGTTGGTGGCCATTGTCTACCGAAAGACCCTTGGCTATTGAGATTCGGTCTGTATGAATACGGTTCCTGGAAAGTCGAACCTGAGTTCATATCCCTAGCCAGAAGGATCAATGATCATATGCCAATACATATGGCAGATCTCGTTGAAAATGGACTGCAGTCTAAGGGAATATTAATGCAGGATGCAACAGTAACAATTCTAGGAGTCTCATATCTGGAAGATGCAGATGATACTAGGAATACTCCAGCAGCTACTCTATCGGCAGCTCTGCAGACCAAGGGAGCTCAGGTCAGACTTCACGATCCATACGTAGAGAGTTGGGAATTCAGTACGCAAGCAATAGAAAAGGACCTCATTGCAGCTGCCACAGATTCCGATTGCGTAGTCTTGGTTACAAAGCATCGCGAATACTTCAACTTGGATTTCGATGCCCTCAAGAAAGTAATGAGAACTCTTGTTCTTGTTGATGGCAGAAACGTATTTGATCAGAAGGATATTGAGAACAAGGGCTTTGAGTATCGTGCAGTTGGAAAGGCAGGTATTAGGAGAAGTTGAGACAGTGTTCTTAATGATGACGCAGTAGCTTCGTCAATTAGAGCTGGCAAAACGGTATTATAATGGGGATATTTGGAGAACATTGATCCATATCCGAAAAGAACGCTTTGCATTACACTACCAAATAGCATTCTAAAAGTTCATTAATATGAGGATAGTGATAACGACTGTCAAGAGAAATGAACTAAGAGTGTATTTAAATCTTCTAAAAACACTTGATAGTAATACTCCTAAAACCTTTGAAGGTATACTCGAAAATATTCCCCACAACTCTTGACTTTCGGTTTTCAAAGT
>JARGGA010000378.1 GCA_029210805.1 Candidatus Thorarchaeota archaeon | reverse complement strand
GGATGTTCGTGAGAGAACCCGAACTTCTTGTCTTTGATGATTTATCAAGTGCCCTTGATGTAGAAACTGAAGAGAAATTGTGGGACCGAATTTTCGCAAAAGACGATGTGACTTGCTTGGTAGTTTCACATAGACCTATTGCGCTGCGACGTGCTGACAATATCATTTTGCTGAAGGATGGACGGATTGAAGCTCAGGGCAACCTAGAAACATTGCTTCGAACAAGTGAAGAAATGAAAGAGCTTTGGCATGCTGGAACATCATTCCTAGATGCAACATAACCCTGTTAAATTCAGCACCCATCAGATACTGCGTATCGCTCTTCCTAAGCCATCAAACTCGATTCTATCCTTTGTGTTGATTCCTTCGCTTTCAATCATCTTCAGTAGAATTGGTATCAGCGCCATATCAATTGCTATATCACGGGCAAGTTTGGTATCCAGATGCGTTGCATCATCTGCATTTAGAATTTCACGTAGTATTGCATAAGAATAGAAAATCTTACTTAATTCATTTTGAAGGCTTAGAATATTGTTTGGTGTTTCCAAAGCACCTTTCAAAAGCTGTTCGAAATAGTGCGTCTTGATATTCATACCTTCCGTAAGGAATTCCTTTCTTTCGAGGTCGAACACAGCCGGATGGAGTCCAGTAATTTTCTCGTTTTCCCCTGTTTTTATCGTTTGCAAAGATACATTCTGGTCATCAAAAAGCATTGAAATAAATTCTGCAATTGGTTTGCCGGGACTTTGGTCTGTTTCAACCAAATACGCATTGTTTCCTAGAATCATTTGGGTGATGAAATTCGAAAGATTTACCGTTGCCGATTTGCTTTTCTTTCCAAAATGGTCAAGGATTTGATCTATCCGAAGAACTCCTTTTGGTTGTTCAATGGGGAGGGAAGACTTAGGTGTTGTACTGATCGTAGGCTCTTCTGTTTTTTGGAATACAGTTGTGGCATCAGTCCCTCTAACTCGAAATTCTGCATCCAAATAAAAAAGAACACTATGTTTAGGGTCTCCATGCAGAGACACAACTGTAAGAAGTCCTCCTTTTCTTTTCTGTACCTCTGAGACCGGAATGCTTAGCAAGATGTTCTTCTTGCATACATTGCAAAATACGTAGACCTCTTTCGCTTGTTCCGATGTCATCTAACCCTCTCTTCTAAACGTTGATTCTTAAAATTCCTAAAATGTGTTTAGGATGGAGGTTTGCGTAGAATCCCGAATGCCATTGTCATTGCTCCTGCGCCAAAAAGAATTGGGTTTAGTATAAGCAACGCTGGGCTTAGAACAATAACGATACCAATAACACTCAATGTCCAGCCAACCATCAATAATATTGCCCGCATTCTGTAGAAGCTTTCTGTTTCTCTTGCGGCCATTGCTGCAAATCCAAAGATATCCAATACACCAATTATGAGTGGACTGGCAAGTATTGCTATGTAGGATAGGGGACCAAACGATACTGAGTAGATATCAACATTGAGTTCACTGTATGTGAATGCTACATCACCAAAGATTACAAACATCGGTGTGATTATTGTTAATATCCAGACAAGAACCAGAGCAATAGTTAGAAATTTGCCTTTTGCAAATCCTCCTGCTTGGATAATCAAAGGATATAGCATGAATGTCGCTAATAGAGCCGCTGTTGGTGTTGTTCCAATTACATATAGTTTGTAGAATACGATACTCCCAAAATCATTCGCTTCGAAGAATCCTCGCCCTATGAATACGTAGCACATGAATGTCACACTTAGAATGACAAGTGAGAAGAGAAGAGTCAGTTTGTTTCTCTCTGCCAAGTATCTTCGAAGTAGCATTACAAATACTATGGTCATCACAAATGCGTTCAATGCATATACTAGGTAAACAATTCCAAATGCCATTCAATCACCGATTTTCAGAAAATCTCTGCGTTGCCATATCACACTATTTCGCGTATTAATTTCGGATATAATAGGAACAGAACAATCAATATTTATACAAACCAATGTAATAACATATATACTATAACCATATACTTTATATACGTATTAGGTATAGGGTTTAGTAGCAGCAAATACAGAGTCGAGAAATCATGTACATTGCATCAATGCTTCGCAGCTTCGCGGGGTACAGAAAATGGCCCTTACTGACCCACGAAGTGTGGGAAAGAAGACAAAGGCTTTAATGATTGGAACAACTCGAATGGTTTCGCATCAGCAGCAACAGATGGTTCTGTCCATATTATCATCTGTTCTTGGATCTGAAGTATCTCAAGAATTGTTGAACCAATACATTAGGAAACCAAAATAGGGCAACAAAGAAATGGGGTATGTATTGTGCAAGTACTGAATATTTCAGGTTATGATTCAGCAGATTCGTTTGCGAGGTGAAAAAGAATGGGACCGGATGAACAAGAAGCTCCAGTTGAATACAAAGAACCTGCATCTTTGGATGAACTTGCGAGCATTCTATCTCTGCTAGGCAATGTAACTAGATTACGTGTTATTGCCGCGCTAAAAGAAGGAAAAATGTTCATCCAGGAGCTCAGTCAGAGCTTGGGGGTTTCGTATCCTCTGCTGCATCTTCATCTGAAGAACTTGGAATCAAATGGCATTGTCAGATCAGAATACAGCGTCGGGACTGACAAAGCAAGACGATATGTAAAGCGATATTTTGAACTAGTAGATTTCAATGTAGGAGTCGATGCGAACTATATTGCAAAACTAGCTAAGCGAAATGAAACCGATGCGGATAATTTTAAGGAGAAATAACAGAAATGGGTTCGTTATTTGAAAATAGAACGATGACTAGGGTCGTGCTCTTTATAGTAATTGCCCTGGGTTTCGGATTTCCATCAGTGATGGTGTACATGAATGTGTTCCATGGACTCGACATTTGGTTTGTGGGATTCTTTACATTTCTTTCATTGCTTGGTGCGTTTGGACTCCCAGCAATGATTTTGTTAATTGCAAGTGATGTCATTGAAGGACCACCGGATAACAGGGAGATTGAGCGCTTTAGAGAAGCACAGATTGATCTTCTCAAGGATCTTAATGAGATGGTTGAATATCTTGCTGATATAGAAAATATGCTTAGGGTGGAGGAATGAATATGAGTAGTAATGGCCCAGAATACGAATCACTCAGTGACAAAGAACTTGTCAAGCTAACAATCGAGCGGATGGGCATAGTCAAGCTAAAGATTCGCGACATAAGGAAATCACTCCTCAACATTGAGGGTTCTGGAAGTCGCCGATAATTACATTGAAGTGAACTAGTTACTAGGTGTTGTCATGCGCGTCTTAGCTTTGAATGGGAGCCCAACGAGTGAGCGAGGAGCCACCTTTGGAGTCTTGTTTCTTTTCATCAAGGGTATGGAAAATGCAGGAGCAGATGTTGAACTTGTTCATGTGAGTAAATTGAAAGTGACTCCTTGTAGAGGTTGCTTCACTTGTTGGACAAAAACACCCGGTGAGTGCATTCAGCGTGATGATATGGATGAGCTCCTTCCTAAATTTGAGAATGCCGATGTTATAGTATATGGAACACCTGTATACGTTGATGGAGTGACTTGAACTCTAAAGAATACGCTCGACCGAAGTATACC
>JARGGA010000377.1 GCA_029210805.1 Candidatus Thorarchaeota archaeon | reverse complement strand
ACAGGATTCAGGGGCGAGTTTCAAAGTTGGTATTGGCCACAGTAAAGACGCATTCTACAGTGAATTCCCGGATTTGGTTGCGGACCCTGGCTTGATGAAATCTAAATGGGATTCGTACCGAAGGGCGGGGGTTCTCGCTACCGAGATGGAAAGCGCGGCATTGTTTGTTATTGGTCAGATGAGACAGGTTCGAGTAGGAACTGCATGTGTAATTGTAGGTGAACCTATAGAGAAAGAGGCAAGGATTGTTGGAAAGCCTAAATTGGATGATTTGGTAACAATAGCTCTAGAGGCTATGATATCATTGAATAAACCTCTCAAAGATGCGGTTTAGATTCCTCCAAACCAGACTTTCTTTTGAACAGTAAGATGTATCTCTTGGACTATCTTTGGATCCAATCCAGTTGTTGAAGCCAGCTGTTCAGGACTCGTTGCAACAAGATCGGTTATTGTTGCATAGCCTGCATTAATTATGATATCAATTGTTCCTGAAGGAGTTGATATTTCCATGAGCAATTTTCTCAATTGATCTACGCTGGATGAGTCAGCTACAGGCGGTGATATATCTGGCATTTCAGTTTCGATAGGATCTGGTTCTGTTAAAGCAGACAGCTCGGGGGGTTTCACCACAGGTGGTTTTCTGTAGACAAATGATGGTCGCAGCAAAAATATGCCAATTAACGGAAGTAATATGAACATGGGTACAAGGATTACGGATCCAACAGCTACTCCAGTAAGCTCACCAGCTTGGTTGAAGAAAACTAAACCATCTTCAACCCCATTTAGTAAAATGTTCAGAAAGGAATCACCAGAAATTTCAGCTGCAAGTGCAAACCAGAAGGGAGTGAAAACACCAAGACCGCCAGCTTCGAAGATAACAATTTCTTTGATATTTGGTCGATATACTGCGAAAGCCACGATGACAGGAACGAATAATAGGCAGATAGAAAGCAAAACCCAGATGACATAGATATTCCACAACTGTAACAAAACGGATGATTCAGTTACGTCATATCCGGCAAGTTTGATAAATGCAGCACCGATAAAAATGACTCCAGATAGTATGAACCCAAGTAGAACGCCGTACGCATATCTCAACCATTTTACCCCATTGGCTTGTTATATCAGAATCACCTCATTACATCTTAAAGATGTTTTCGACATCTCATCTCCACCAGATTTATGAACGATTGATAAAGAGAGTAATCAGTGATTGGAATGAGGGTCTTCTTCGTTATAGGAACTCGCCCAGAGATAATCAAAATGGCTCCTGTTATCCATGAATGTGAAAAAAGGAGCATTGAACATTTTGTGCTACATACGGGACAGCACTACTCAGATAATATGAGCAAAGCATTCTTTGATGATTTATCTTTGAAAGCGCCTGATAAGAACCTGAATATTGGATCGGGGTCTCATTCCGAACAGACTGCGAAGGCGCTTTTGGGAATTGAGAAAGAATTACTTTCCTATAAACCAGACGTTGTCCTTGTTCAAGGAGACACAAATGCAGTGTTATCAGCTACAATTGTTGCAGTCAAGCTTCACATACCGGTGGGTCACATCGAAGCGGGACTCAGAAGTAATGATGTAAGAATGCCAGAGGAACACAATAGGCGTCTCACAGATCATGCATCCGCATTTCTCTTTGCTCCGACAGAAGAAACTGCAGAAACCCTACGAGGTGAGAAGGTTTGGGGAAGGATTTTCGTGACTGGGAATACAGTCATTGATGCTTTAGAAAAGTTAATTCCAGAAGCCGAAGAGAGAATTGCAAATAGTAAATTCTCAAATCGAAACAACTTTGTTCTTTTAACAATGCATAGAGCGGAGAACGTTGATGATAAGAAAACACTCACGGGTATAATTGAGGGACTGATATCACTAGATGAGGAAATACTGTTTCTTGCACATCCAAGAACAGTTTCTAGACTGGAGGAGTTCAATCTAATGGAAATGATCAAGAATAACTCTAGGATTGAAATTCTTGAGCCGGTGAGCTATCTCATTTTCTTGGGACTCATGAAGAGAGCAAAATACATACTTACTGATTCCGGAGGCATCCAAGAAGAAGTCACTGCTCCTTCAATAAATCGTCGAGCCTTTGTGCTTAGAACTTCAACTGAACGTCCTGAAGCTGTATCTTCTGGACATGTGTCTGTGGTTGGAGTAAACCCAAAGGAATTTCCTACTAAGATTAAGGAATATGTAGACAAAGGGTTAGACGTGCATATGCCCGGGCCCTATGGAGATGGTCTTGCCTCGGAACGTATCCTAGACATACTTGTTGACTATATCTAGTGAAATTCGTAATACGCCCAAAATGGGCTCAAACTTCAAAAAAATGCAGTTCCTGATAAGTCTTATAAGGACCAAGTGACATCATTGGTATTAATTCGCAATTGGAGGATGGTTGTGAACATGAGCTTCATTGTAAAGAAAGCAATTCAGGACTACGCTAAGAAGAAGAATGTACAAGTCGGCGGAGATTTTTACGGCGCAATAGACAAGAAAGTTGAGAAACTTCTCGATCATGCTGTTAAGCGCTGTGGAGATAACAAACGCAAGACTCTCAAGGCGTATGACCTCTAAGGTCCCTAGTAGATCTCATTGGATTGAGAATCTGGAAACCTTCTTTGGTTTCCAGATTCGGATTATTTTTACACATCGTCATTCTTATCTGCAAATACTGGTTCTTACTGCATTACCGCAGGAGATTCAATATTGCCTAAGATTTGCCTTACTAATGACGATGGTCCCTATAGTCAGGGTCTTCTGAAGCTAGCAGAAAAACTAGCAGAGTTTTCGGATTTAACAGTGGTAGTACCAGAAGGTCAGAGAAGTGCCACAGGCAAATCTCTTACATTGAATCGACCTTTGCGTGTTGCAGATAGAGGAAACACAAATGGATACAAGTTGATTACCCACGATGGAACACCTGCAGATTCAGTTGTTCTTGCAGTATCATTTGTGAAGGATATTGACCTATTTGTATCAGGAATTAATGCTGGTGCCAATATAGGATACCAAAGCATGTTCACCAGCGGGACAGTTGGTGCTGCCTTTGAAGCTGCGTTGAAGGGGTATCCTGCAATAGCGATATCCCAAGAAGCGGCACCTGCTGATTGGTTTAATACAAACGGCAGCACACGAAACTATGATGCAGAATGTGAAATGGCGACAGGTATTATTAAACGAATACTGTCTAATGGCCTTCCTCCTGGAATAGACGCCCTGAATCTCAATTATCCATGTGATGTAATTGAAACAACTCCTCTAGAAATTACAAAACCAGCGAGAGTACGAATGACGAATCGTGTTATTGCTCGAGTAGACCCACACGGACGCAATTACTATTGGTTTGAAGGTGTTGAAACAGATGGAAAACCTAGTGATGATGTAAATGCAGTTATGAAAATGGATTGTGCTTCTTTATCACCTATTGTCATCGAATCCGTTGGAGACAAAGAGGTTGATTTACTACGCGAATTCATGATGAAGGAAGCATCTTGAGAGCTCCCCATAAAGCATCGGTAGGCGGTACCGCAAGATCTATCGCGGAATCAGGGTATTGTATTATTCTAATATTATCATCTTCTTGAATTTGA
>JARGGA010000376.1 GCA_029210805.1 Candidatus Thorarchaeota archaeon | reverse complement strand
TTGGTTCTCGTCGTGGGTTCCTACACACATTGCTCCTCTTCAAGGTATAAAAAGACCTACAGAATGACCCTTTCTTTCAATGTTCATCTAAGATATGTCCAGGTTTGTCCGGGTTTTTAGCAGCTGTTACCAACCCCTCTCACTGCCGAAGATGCAGCTTTCACTCTGAATTATTATAGAGCTGCTGTTGGAAATCTATATGCGGAAGACCTCGCTGAAATGACTGCGGCATATGCCCCTGAACCATATACGCTGGTAGTTGAATTCTCAGAGGAGTCCTACTGGTATCTTCATAATATAGGTTACAAAGAGATCCTTCCAAAACATGTTTTTGAGGAAATTGGTCTCGATGGATGGAATACATGGAATCCCATGCCACCATCAGACAAAATGGTCACATCAGGCCCCTTCCAGGTGTCTCAATATATTGCTGGCGAGTATGTTGAACTAACACAAAATCCGAACTACTTCGGGAGTGCCTATAATGATCCAAAGATAATACCTGCTGATGATATCATGTACCGTCTTGGAACCACAGGGCATACACTTGCTTGGTTTGCATATTCAGAAACCCCCGACTCTTACTGGATATATCGTGACGATGTGCTTATTCAAAATGGAGATTGGTCTGGAGGTTCTATTGAAATATCCGTAGATGACCTTCCAATTGGACTTTACACTTACAATCTAGTAGTTTCAAATGAAGCAGGTGACATGGACTCTGATGTAGTATTTGTTGCTGTAAGCGCTGCACTTACTGGAAATATTGTATTCGATTATTCACATGGTCAGTATAGTCAAAATGTCAAACAAATTGATGATTGGCTCTTTTCTAATCTTACTGCTTTGGGATTCAATTGTATTCCTGCAACAGGCGGTATAAACAACTCAGTTCTATATAATGCAAAAGGATTTGTTGCTGGCTCAATATATGGGACTGAAAATGGATATTCTGCTGCAGAACTAGCCGCCATTGGGGATTGGTTCAATTCAGGACACAAATTCATGTGGATTGGGTATGATTCAGATTATGGAGGGCAGCAGTACATCAACGACAATATGACTGCTATTCTTGAAGCGGTCGAATCACATGTATATGGTGAACCCCTTTCTATTGAAGATCCTGATTCGAATGCAGGAGCTGGATACAGACCCATTGCTAATGTCACCGGGACTGATCCAACGGTTCTACCTATGGTAGTTGGTGTTGAGAAAGTACTGCTTCACGGTCCCACATGCCTCTATGGCAGTTTCATTGGTGCTGAGGGACAGGGTAGTGTAGCCCTCGAAACCCAGAGCGTTACCGATGTCTATCCAATCCTTAGGTATGGTGCATCTGCCACAATCGTGAACTCTGACCTTCTCAATGGTTATGCTCACGATGAAGGTGACGAGGGATCATTTGTTGCGGCTGCTCTTGAACTGAATGCTGGAGAGAATGAGACTGGAGTCATAGTAACCTCAGGAGCTTCTCCCTATGGCGATTACCGACCAATGTGTGCCGATGAATACTATGGTATCGAGTTATCAGGTATGGATTTTGTAGTTCAGACTATTTTCTATGGTATAATACTTACAGAAGTTCAAGATTTGGTATCTCCGATATTAAATAGTCCTGAAGATATTACATTTGCATTCGGTGAAACAGGCTACTTCATTAATTGGGAAGGCGAATCTGCAAATCCAGATTACTATAGCATTTATCTCAACGGAAGTCTTTACGACAGTGGAACTTGGAATTCAAGTACAGAGTCCTTTAATGTAGATCTGGATGGACTACCAGTGGGTGGGTACAACTTTACCATAGTAGTGAACACAACTTTGTCACTAGAGGCCAGCGATACCGTATTGGTTCGCGTAGTTGAGCAATCTGGTCTTGTTGATATACTGTTACTCAATCTGAACCTAATAGTTACCATAGGATCTATCTCGGTCATTATCGTAATTGTTGTTCTGATTTTTAGAACCCGGAGTGCAGCTCCACCCAGCTTCGACTTCTCATATGGCTAATAGAATCATGATTTGAGAGGGGTTTTCGAGCCCCTCTACATGATTCATAATCTAGAGTACCTCCCAGGTTGAAGCGATACTAATTCCTCCGCCACCGCACAGAGTTGCCATTCCTTTCTTGAATCCCTTCTTCTTCAATGCGTAAAGAAGAGTTACAATGATTCGTGCTCCAGTCGCACCCACTGGATGGCCAAGACCGATTCCAGATCCGTTGACATTGGTCTTCTCACGGTCAAATCCCAATGGCTTGAGACCTTTCTCAACAGCTAGATATTGACTAGCAAATGCCTCATTCAATTCTACTAATTCCCAATCATCGAATGTTTCAGAAGTACGTTCTATGAGATTCTGTACCGCAGGGATAGGTGATTCTCCCATGAGGTGTGGCTCACTGCAGCCCATTCCATAGCCACCCAGCCTCGCAATTGGTTTTACGCCAAGCTCATTGGCTCGTTCCTCAGACATTAGGATCATCGCGGCTGCACCATCATTAATCCCACTAGAATTTCCTGCTGTTACCGATCCATCCTTTCGAAATGCAGGTTTTAGTTTCGTGAGATCCTCCATTGTGAGTCCTGGCCGAAAGTGCTCATCCTTATCAACGAGAGTGATGTTTCCCTTTCGATCCTTGATTTCAATAGGAACAATTTCCTCTTTGAAATCTCCCTCTTTTGTAGCCCTTTCAGCATTATTCTGAGACCGAAGGGCCACTTCATCTTGTTGTTCTCTCGTGAACCCATGTTTCTCATTTAGAAACTCAGCGGTTTCACCCATTATGTAATGCTTGCCAGTTTCTGGATGTGGCACAAAGTGACTTCCTGCATGAAGCCCTGTTGTTAGCATGTCAACAAGTGTATTATCAAACAGACGTAGCCCCCATCTTGCATCTTCTATGCAATAGGGAACATTGGACATCGATTCAACTCCTCCAGCTAGAATGATGTCTGTAAAACCCGTCTGTATTTGGAGTGCGCCACTAACGATAGCTTCCATAGCTGAAGTACATACTCGATTTATTGTGACTGCTGGTACTATCCAAGGTATACCTGCAAGTAACGCGGACACTCTTGCAATATTCAATGCTTTCGGCGGTTCAAGACAGTTGCCAAATCGAACATCGCCTATTAATTTCGAATCGATACCTGCCCGGAGTACTGCTTCCTTCATCACCTGTGCAGCGAGCTCGGGTGCCTGCAATGGTTTTAGTGAACCTCCAAATGCACCAATCGGACTCCGAACTGCTGATACAACAACAACCTCTGTCATAGAACAAGTTATGGTATCGGTACCTTAAATCGTACATGGATTACTTCAAAATAACAGAAATGGATGATTGTAGTAAATCCCGAGAAAGAATATATACTCCGAGTCTTCAATAGTATAACTGCCGGACCTCGTTCACAAATGATTCCCGTCATCTTGTCTACCAAGTTCTTGGTTCTTTGCCCCAAAAGAACCGAATGCACATCCACCGCGTCATCAAAGAGATATCTTGAGGATTTTAACAAATGATACAACTAGATGAACCCCTTCTAGAACGAGAGGCGCATGAAATGAAAAAGGTCCTAAAGAAGATTGTAATGGTTGGTGCTGGAGGATGTGG
>JARGGA010000375.1 GCA_029210805.1 Candidatus Thorarchaeota archaeon | reverse complement strand
CTCATTACTTGGTCTTGGAAGATGAAATTGCCGATGTTGTCGAATGCAGTCATTTACTTGAGCATCTGGGAATCGCGCAGGCAATTTACTCTATATCAGAATTCTTTCGTGTTCTTAGACCTGGCGGGTCCCTGCTCATTGCAACACCTGATATAGAGTCCACATTCAAGCAATTTCTGGAGTCCGGTGAACAGAAGAGAAAGTACTTGATGAATTGGATATATGGCCTGGATCAACCTGGAATGAATCATAGGTATGCTTTTCCACCTGACTTGCTAAATCGTCTTCTAGATGAAGCAGGATTTGAGAATATCCGGATAGGTAAATTTGGAACGGATAGCATTCACCCAGAAATACGAGTGAAAGCCCAGAAGCCGAAATCTTCTCCCGCAAAACAAATGATTGCACAATTTAGGAGAGACCTCATTCATGGAAATGTGGTTGATCTTGAAGATCAAATTATGGCTCTTGGACTTGAAGAATGCATCGAGCTGATTGTAAGCAATCTGGAACGAATCCTTCAGAACGAAACATGGGCGCACTTTCTTGAGCTTCTCGCTGAGGTCTGTGTATGCAGTCCCGCAACTGCATATGCATTACTTGATAATCTTAGATCGAATGAATATTTTTCTGACGTCCTACTAGATCCAATTGGTGAAGTTGTTCTGAAGCTGGATGAACTTGGATTTCCCCAAATATTGATGTATATGATAGAAAAGTATCCAGTAGAGGATATGACCACTAGTGAGGTGTTTGGGGCAGTACGGGATTTAGGGATCAAGAGTGTAATGAAAGTGTTTTCCCAAGAAAAATCCAAGAACACGCTTCGATCATTGGAACAAACAAAAAACGATGTCAGGATACCTTTAGAGATTGATGTCTTCTCATCAGATATTCCCGCACTACTTGCACGAAAACTAGTATCAATGGGGACTCATGAATTCGCAAACGATCTTCTTGTTGATTCCGCAGTATCCTTTGGTCGAGCTGTCCGTTTCGATAGAGATAGTCTGCTTGCCCAATGGAATCTTGCCCGTGTTCTCTATCTAACTGATGAGCCCCTCTTTGTAGAGGCATACGACAGGTGTCGGATTCTTGCTGGAAATTATCCGAGATCTCAGGAAAAGACAATCAATGAACTGCTGGACAAGGACCTAGAATCCATTCAAGCTGACAATAGCGAGAAAATCAATCAGCCTATTTACAGGATAAAATCGTAGGATGGATGAGTCCGTTTTATCCACCCTACCAATTCACTATTCAAAGCTCAGAGCTTCTTTGCAACGACAGCTGCAAGGTCTGCTAGTCTGGCAGAATAGCCTGCTTCATTGTCGTACCAGCCCATAATCTTAACCATGCCGTCCTGAGTATGGGTCAGTAATGAATCAAAGATGCATGAATATGAGCTACCAATATAGTCTGAGGACACAAGCGGTAGATCTGTATATTTCAGGTAACCTTTGAGATTGCCTTCAGCTGCCTTTTTGAATTCCTTCTTGACTTCGTCCACAGATGGGCTTTTCTCAAGATTCACTACTAGATCAACAATTGAAACATCCATTACAGGTACTCTAATGGCCATTCCATTCAACTTGCCTTCTGCCTTAGGATATACAAGACCTATAGCTTTTGCTGCACCAGTAGTCGTGGGTATAATATTCCAAGTAGCTGCTCTTGCTCTTCGGATGTCGCTGTGCTGCATATCCAAGATTCTTTGATCATTGGTTACAGCGTGTATGGTTGTCATGAGCCCCGATATAAGCCCGAAGCCTTCATCAATCACTTTAACCATTGGCGCTAGGCAATTTGTTGTGCACGAAGCATTAGAAATGATATGGTCATTTGCAGGATCATAGTCACCATCATTGACTCCTAGAACAATGGTGCGCATCTTGGACTTTCCAGGTGCGCTGAGAATGACCTTCTTGGCCCCCGCCTGAATGTGCTTCTCTGCATCTTCTGCCTTTCTGAAGAAGCCAGTCGACTCAATGACAATATCGACTCCCAAATCCTTCCAAGGAAGTTTGGCTGGGTCTCTCTCTGAGAGAACCTTCACATGCTTGTCATTTACTTTGAATCCATCATCTACAGCTTCAACCGTCCCGTCGAATTCTCCCATTATTGTGTCGTATTTGAGTAGATGACCTAGTGTTGCTGCGTCGCTCAGGTCATTAACTGCAACTACATCATAGCCACTCTGTTTCAGAGCAGCTCTAAGGGTTATTCGTCCAATTCTTCCAAATCCGTTGATACCGACACGAACTGTCATCAATTAGCACCTCTAGCGCTGATACCCGAGCTGATTTGCTAAGTTATTACGCTATATATTTTATGCCCAGAGAAGTCCTATCAAGATACGTTCTCATTCTCTATCGCTTTCTGAAAATGTTTCATTCCAATATAGTATGCAGGAATCAACAGCAACTCAACCAATCCCACGAAAATGAATGGAGTCATTGGTCCCAGCACGTCCCAGAAGATGCCCCCTGCAAGGGGACCACTAAATCTGGCGAGCCCCATCACCGCCTCGAATTTTCCGAACCCTTCTCCAGCTCGACCTTCGTAAGCAGTACCTAATACAGATGTCATCACTGTATACGCCGCAGTTCCTGCAACCATTTGCATTGCGAATAATGGTGCCACAATATACATCCCCAGAGGAAATCCTGCAGTGAGAATTGGCAAAAACGCCAGAATAATCGTGCTGACGGAAACTACCAAAGCTGATCCTGCTACTACATAGACTTTGTTTGATCTATCCGATAGTTTGCCAATGTACCCGCCAAGGAATGCTGTGATGATACCTCCCGGAAGGTAGAGCAACGCTACCATTTCTAGCTCTGTTGTAAAGGACTCAAAGATATACAGCTCGACAAATGGTGATAAGAGTGCCAAAACAAATGCGTCTATGGCCGCTGCCAATATCAATGCAATAATGCTCTTACCCATGATGCTACTCGAAAATTCCACTATCCTTTCTCGTGATGGCATTGAAGGTTGCCTATCACTGATTACAACTATTCCGCCGATGACATTCATTGCCGCATAAAAGAAGAATGCTGTATAGATATCAAAAATGTTGTATATGATGAAACCAAGAAATGTTCCAATTATCTGTCCTCTGCCGTTGTATGCACTTCGTCGGCCGAATGCTTCGGCCCGATTTTCATTAGTCACTCTTTCTGAAACTTCCGCGTCACTGCCAACATTGTAGAATGCAGCTCCCATTCCCCAAATGATGCTATTAAGAATCAAGAAATCGATAGACCGAAACCAAATGGCCAACGCCATTCCGACATAAGACAAACCTCGAACTGTGGCACCGAAAAAGATGGATTCTCGTCTTCGCCCATCCTTTGTCAGTCTTCCTGCAATTGGAGAGAATCCTGCTGAGCCAAGGGTGAGGAGTGCGAAGATGAGTGCAACCTGAAATCCTGATGCTCCAAGAATATTAGGGTTGGTAACAGCTGCTAAAAACCCGGACAAACCTGGACATATTTTAGATGAACATTGAAAGAAAGAGTCATTCTGTAGGTCTTTTTATACCTTGAAGAGGAGTAATGGTGTAGGAACCCACGACGAGAACCAAGTCTACGGATTTTTCTACCGTCACCGTCA
>JARGGA010000374.1 GCA_029210805.1 Candidatus Thorarchaeota archaeon | reverse complement strand
CGAGAAATCAATTCGGATGGTTGCACCCGAATTTGGTATTGAGTTGATTGATCTTCCTTTCACATGTTGTCCTGAGCCGAATAGTGTACGCTCGTTCTCAGATCCAACATGGCTAGCCATGGGTGCTCGTAACCTCGCTCTTGCTGAAGACGCAGGATTGAACATTATGGCAGCCTGTGCAGGATGCTTTGAATCATTAAGTATGGCGAAGCATATTCTTGAAACTGATGCATCTGCTAAAGAAAGGGTTAACGAGGTCCTAATGAGTATTGGAACTGAGTATAAGGGAGAGGTAAAGGTACGTCACATTCAACAGGTGCTCTATGAGGAGATTGGTTTTGATGCGATATCAAAAAGAGTTGTGAACCCAATTAAAATGCGTGTAGTCACTCATCCTGGATGCCATACACTCAGACCAGAAAAGGTCCTCCAAGTTGATGATGCAGAACATCCTAAGAAGCTGGACGAACTGGTGGACATTCTTGGCATTGATTCACTGGATTATATGGATAAGGTGATGTGCTGTGGCGCGGGAGTACGAGGTACAAATCGAGATGTTGCATTTGGCATTCTCCGAGAGAAGATGGATAGTATGATGATGGTCGAACCAGATGCGGCGGTTGTCTTCTGTCCAACATGCTTCATATCGTTTGAAGCAGGTCAACGCGTTGTTAATCGAATGTTCAATACGAAGCATAATATTCCTGTCTTTTACTACACTGAGCTTCTTGCCATTGCAATGGGGCTTGATGGTGTTGAGCAGATTTTAGATGAGCACAGAGTAAAATCAGATTTGATTACACTAGCAAAACGCCTTGAAGAGAAAGAGATAGAAAACTCAACATCTTCTTCATGAAAAAGCATAGTTCACTATCATTACCTCGTTAGCCACAAGGCTTTATTACTGGTATCTTTTCGTCGAACTCAGACGCTCGCCAGATTTTGCAGCGGCTTTTGCCGAAAACTTTGCATATCTGTACGTCCTGAGGAGTAAAAATGCCTGAGAAGCGAATTGGTGTCTTCATTTGCCATTGTGGATCAAATATTGCAGGTGTAGTTGATGTAGAGGCTGTTGGAGAGGCAGTCAAGAACCTACCTGATGTGGAATTTGTATCGGACTATAAGTATGTCTGTAGCAAACCAGGTCAGGCGTTATTGAAAGAAAAAATCAACACGCATCGATTGAATAGAATCGTAATCGCAGCATGCTCTCCACGTATGCATGAACCAACCTTCAGACAGGCTATGCGTGACAGCGGATTGAATCCATATATGCTTGAGATTGCTAATATTCGAGAGCATGTGAGCTGGATACATTCCGAAGATCCAAAAGCTGCAACTGAGAAGTCGATTGATCTTGTGAGGATGGCAATTGCTCGGGCAAGATTATTGGAGCCACTTAAAGAAACTGAAGTAGAGGTAAAGAAATCAACAATGGTCATTGGCGCAGGCATAGCAGGGATTAGTGCTTCACTAGATTTAGCCAATGCAGGGTTCAAGGTCTATCTTGTAGAAAAGGAAGCAACAATCGGCGGCAAAATGGCGCGATGGGATAAAACATTCCCCACTCTCGACTGTTCGTCATGTATTCTCACTCCTCGTATGGCGGAAGTCGGGGCACATCCAAGTATCGAACTCTTGACATTGTCAGAAGTTGAAAAGGTGGATGGATTTGTTGGTAATTTCCAGGTTACAGTCAAGCAACAACCGCGATATGTCAATTTGGACACATGTACCTCATGTGGTGATTGTTCAGATATTTGTCCTGTAGACATCCCCTGCGAGTTCAACGCCAATTTATGTTACAGAAAGGCAATCTACGTTTCTTTTGCCCAGGCAGTACCATCAGCATATTTGCTTGATATGGACAACTGTCTTGGTGTTGACGCAGTACGATGTGGAAAATGCAAAACTGAATGTGAAGCAGGGGCAATAGACTATGATGATGCTGAGAAGATAATCACTATAGACGTAGGAACCATAATTGTTGCTACTGGTTTCGATCTATTTGATGCAACTAAGAAGCCAGAATATGGCTATGGTGAATTCCCCAACGTGGTAAACCTTGGAGAAGTTGAACGAATGCTCAGCTCCGCAGGACCTACACTGGGATACGTTGTTAGACCATCAGACTCCAAAGAACCTCAGAAGATAGCCTACATTCAGTGTGTGGGGAGTCGAGATGAACTCACCAACAAGTACTGTTCACGTATCTGCTGCATGACCGCAGTCAAACAGGCCAGGATGATACGGGATAAAACAGGTGCACAAGTGTACATATTCTATATTGACCTTAGAGCCTTTGGCAAGGGCTATGAGGAGTTTTATGAGGCCACAGCAAAAGCCGGTGTCGCATTCATACGTGGACGAGTCGGAGAGGTTCTGCAAAATGAAGATCATACTCTTACCGTACGTGGAGAGGATACAAATCTCGGAATGCCCGTTACATTAGATGATATTGATTTGGTTGTTCTGTCAACGGGAGTTGTAGCTCCAGCATCTGCAAAGAATATATCGAGAGTGTTGGGCTTGAGTGCCTCGCCAGATGGTTTCCTTCTAGAGGCGCATCCAAAATTGAGACCTGTCGACTCATTTAATGACGGAATCTTTGTCGCAGGAATGGCCCAAGGACCAAAGGATATCCCTGATACTGTTGCTCAGGCAAAAGCAGCCGCATCTGGTGCAATGGCACTAATGGGCAAAGGGAAGATCAGTGTTGAGCCCTATTACAGTGTCGTTGATGAGGAGAAATGTGCCGGTTGTCAGGTTTGCATCTCTGTGTGCCCATATGGTGCCATCAAACTCAATGAACGCGGTGTTTCAGAGGTGAATCCTGCTATCTGCAAGGGCTGCGGAACATGCACATCAACGTGTCCAAGTGGGGCGGTTTCTTCACAGCACTATACAGATGGACAGATTGCAGCCATGATAGAGGAATATCTTTCAACACAATCTCGCAGTTAAAGGAGTGAGCTACACTCCTCAAACTTTTGAGCTAGCTCACTTTTATTCAACATATCTAAAATGGCTAAACAGCGAATATCGAATTAGACAATTCTAAAGGCACTATGGTCTCGTTCTCAAGCTGCTGAATACTTGCTTTTATAATTTCATCCTGGTCTGGAGCGAGTTTTGCCTTCCAATTATCACCTCAAAAGCTTGATAGAAAAACCGAGGCCACATTGATTCCAAGGACAACTAGCATATTTGACCAAATGCTCAAGAATCTCTATGCCAATACTCTTCTAACTTGTTATCATTTATCGAAAGAAAAAAAGTCTATGAGTGCTTGTGTCCATATGACTATGTGAGGGACTAGATGGTCGCCCCTCTCTTTGCTGCTTGACAGCGTGAAAAAAAGTGACCTGGGACGGTTGGCGAATCAGAACATTGTGCCCTGGAGCACGCATCGAAAACTGCCTCGATAACCGTCCTCAGTCCCGATTACTCAGGAGGTCATGTGTAGTATACAACCGAACGCTCTAAAGTATTGCGGAATTGATGTCAGTAAGACAGATCTCGTCTGTGCTGTCATTGGGGACCTTGAACACCACCACCGTCAGTTCCTTCCCGGTCAGTCTTCCGACCTGGGCATCGTTGGCACTGAACCAGTGGTGACCAAGAGCTTTGACAACTCAT
>JARGGA010000373.1 GCA_029210805.1 Candidatus Thorarchaeota archaeon | reverse complement strand
TTGTTATGTATCCCAATGGAATTCCATCAATTGTGTTTCCAGTGATTTCATGGTGATGCTCTTCATGGGTTCCGTAGACACTCATGCCACTATCATACAATTCATTGGAGGTAACTGACATATGCCTTGAGCTAGTAAGGTTCACACAAGTTTGAGCAGATGAGATATTATTGTTGGACACATTACCGTATTTAGACATCTCAAAATGTATGCCTTCTACTGAGGATGTGATGTTGCAGAGAGATATACTAGCATTCTCACTTCGTAGCATCTCAATTGCTAATGGCACTCCTGAGAAATTACAGTCATCTAAGGTTGTTCCCCAAGTATTTTCAGAATGCAACCCAGTGATACCTCCTACTATAGTCACATTTCTCAAGGTAGTGTTCCATGTGTCAATATCATATCCATACATCGTAGTATATTGAAGAATCGTTGAATTCTCTATTCGTGTGTTGTTAGATAGATAGAAGTAGATTGAATAGGTCCATTGCGATTGGTATCCCTGCATTCCATCAATATGCATGTCATTGAAGGTATTATTATTGGAATACCATACATTCAGTGGTTGTTTTGTTTCATTTATCTTGATACGTGCCGCATAGGTATTAAAAGCCCTATCAAGCCAAAGACCATGCCACGTCAGTGATATCTCATTGTCAATAAAGGTACAATTTTGTGACACTTGAATGATAATCCCGCACCATGCACCAAAGTAGGTGTTATTCGCTACGAGGCTATTATGACTGCCATAGTGATAGACTGTCCCGTACGAGCCACCAACGCCAACACCCTGATTATCTCCAAACTCGCTATTTGTGAAGTTACTCTTGAAACAAGCTGCAAAGGCTGCCTGCTCGTCATTATGCAAACACGTGCATTGATCCACGGTTGAATAGTCACAGAAAACAAGATAGATTCCTTCCATATTGTACTGAAACGTGCTTGTAGAGATTTTCGTTGAATCGCTATGGAGGAAGAACGTTCCGTATGTATTGTATTCAGAGAGAATATTATTCACAGATATTTGATCGCAGTAAATTCCAGTAACGCCAAAACTAGCGTGACTGACGTCCATTCCAGAGAGAGAAACATCAGTGCAATCAACAAGCCATACCTGACCAGCTGTTGAAGGAACCGAAGTCGATGACACACCTTTCAAGTAAATCAAATCTAAACCGTTCACAGAGTTCGAAGAAACATTGTGTTCCCACATTGAAAGGGGAAAGTTATGCATCAAGTAAAGAGGAGCTTCAATGTTCATTGTGAGTCCATTTGAATAGAGATTATTACTCGTTACATTCACCTCAGTGGACTCTTCAAGGTTTATCGCGGAGTCCGTACAGTCATAAATCGTGTTAGCAATAATCGTAGGACCATAATAGCACTCCAAGGCATGTACGCCTATTGGGCCACCAATGATTGAGTTCTCTCTAACTAATACTGAAGAAAAGAGAACCGACCTAGTTAGTACACCATATGTTTCCGAGTCTGTTATATCATTCCAGAAGCAGTCAATCTCTTGACACCCATATATTTCGATTCCACGCAGATTTGAGTGAAGTGTATTATTGAAAACGTCAACGATGCTACTATTGTGAAGATATACACCAGCTCCACAGTCAATCATCGTATTATTGTGAATCGAAACATTTGTCGAGTAGTATGCGTTTGCGCCATAGTATCCGCAATCCGAAAAGGTGCAATTAACCACTTCACAGTTAATCACAGTGTTCATACCGACGCCGTATATTGGATTCCGAATAGACCTATAGGAAACACAATCAACCACAATGGAATCATTTGACATTTGTACCGCTATTGCGCTCCAGCAGTCAATCCCAACGGCACTTTTTATTGTGCAATTTTTAGAATTGATCAGTATAACCGCACGACCCATCGAATCATAAGATCCGCCTTGAAGTGTGACGTTAGAGCACCAATTTATTATCACTTGCCCATAGAGGGCTCCATCTATTGTTGTATTCTCCAAATCTTCAAAATATCCAATTGGTTTTCCACCAACTGTATTGTTATCAAAGAAAACATTTGTTCCCGTATCAATTGATATACCCCCTCTATCGCCATAGTTGTCTGCAATTATACTATTGGTAGCATTATGGAAATAATGTCCATCCGGGCCGATTGTATTATTGGCAAAAACAGTTACTGGAGAATAATAGATTGCCGCTGAAGATACTGGAAACTGATTCCAAGTGATGTTAAGATTTTCACAATCTACTGTATAGATGGACCTCCATCCCACATCAAATGTGTTGTTATATATCTGAATGTTATCAGTGAATCTTAGTACAATAGCGACTTTTCCGGTTCCACCAAAATAGCAGTCCCTAATTGTGACATATTTGGTTGTACCATCGAACCATAGGGCAGTATCTTCTACATAATCAGTGTAATTATATCCCTGAATTATATAGGGTGTTTCCTTTGTGCCATCACCAGGTAAACCAAGTGCATCCAGCTGTGCATCATTTGATACATTGATCAATGTCCCTGGAGAGTATCCAGATAGAAGTTGATGTTTTGTTGGATTTGTATCTGTTTGCAATGGAATGTCCAATGCTAACGGAGAAGCTAAGCATAACAATGCACAGGAAAAAATGAGAATAATCCTATAATCTTAGATGACACTCTATCTCACCCTGACACACAATACCCAACTATCTGAAATTGCATCACACACTAATAGCAATTTCTAGGGCACTAACCGAATACTCTTCCCTGCAGAGAATTCTAGATAGAACTAGTCAAACCATCTCACACAATGCTCATTAGTTGTGATACCTACCAAATCTCTACATCTCTGCAGTGAAACATATGAGCCTTTCTGATTCGATACGAAATTACTTTGCTGAGCATCCAAGAGCCAAGAAAGCCCTTGGAGTAGCCACTGCAATTGCTACAAACTTCGCCATGATTGCTTCAGGATCTCCCCTACTAGCGATAGCTGCGGGTACCATCGTAAAACACCAGGAAGATAAGGACAAGGTCCGTTCTGGAGAGCTGATGGACTTCTTTAAGGAAGCGATACAGGACCTAGAAGTACGTGAATCACTCAAATTGACGGTAGAAGAAGGTGACATCAACGTAGCCTCCAATGTATCAACAGCCCTAAACCAGCTTAGAGCCGCAAGACCTGAGACTGGTCAATTCGTTGATACGATGAAATCCGAACTGACGGTAGTCCTTCAACAGATTGGTCTACTCCGTGAGATGGTTTCGTACTTTGAAGTTCCTGATTCCTTTGAGAGGGCCAAAAACGTCTGGAGATTGCCATCTTACATTGACGATGTATTAGTTGTCGACCCCTCATTGAAGGCAGTTCTTGATGTAGCCATTGGACACATAAAAGAAGACAAGAATATCGTCATTCTGGGAGCTCCATGTTCGGGGAAGACCACTGCTCTCAAAGAATGAAACAGCTGCCGCATTGTGTACCGATTTGCTATCGTCTACCGTGTCACTGATGGACAGAATTGTGAAAAAATCCGGAAAATCCGTAACGCCCGAGGCTGTATATCCTCTTCTTCATGAAACCGCTATTTCTAAACGTCTTCAAAAGTCTAGAAATAATAAATCTTCCAAAATCAAAGAAGACTATATCCTGAATAGTCAATAAAAT
>JARGGA010000372.1 GCA_029210805.1 Candidatus Thorarchaeota archaeon | reverse complement strand
CCCGCAAAGGGCAATGGAATATTGGTTACTGGAGGCGATCCATTTACTGGTGGAATTAGTAACATAATCCCTATTTGTATCACCACTACAATCACTATTCTGATCGCATAATCATAACGCATCCAATTCCCTATCTTTGTTGCATCATATGCCACCTTTGCGATATATACTCCAAGACCATACCAAAGGATGAAGATCAACGCGAACGGACTGATTGCAAAATGCACGTAATCTGGAGTCCCAACTATATATTGCCAAAGACCCGACAATAACTGGATAGTATAACTATCTTCGGAAATGATTTGCAGTGTTATAACAAATGGCAGAGCTAACGCCAAAATTAGAATCAGATATGCAACTTTTTCTGTGTACCAGAATCTCAACTCGATTCTCCTCAGTATTTTGAAGGAGTGAAAGCTAATAGAGTTTTCTTCCCAAACATTTAGTTTCTTTTTGGATAGCACCTTATGCATTTGGATTAGACTTGAAATTGGTTGTACAGAACACATTTTACTTGCCAACTACATACATAATGAGAATACCGGAGGACAATTTATGGTTCTACTAGATCCAAATAATCACACTCGAAAATATCCTGACCAGGCATCCAAGGAGATTATGGAAAGGACAATTCAGTTCTTTGAAAATAAGGGGAAAATCAAACTCAAGAACGATGATCATGCGATGGTATGGTATCAGGATTTTCTTGATTATGTGAAGCAAGAGGAGATATTCTACAAACTCCTGACCCCAACAGAATATGGAAAAAAGGACTGCCGTTGGGATACATGGCGCAATATGGAGTTCAATGAAATTCTTGCGTTCTACGGTTTACACTACTGGTATACCTGGCAAGTGACTGCGCTTGGCTTAGGTCCAATTTGGATGAGTAAGAACGAGGATGTGAAACGAAAGGCGGCTCAGTTGCTAAAAGAGGGAGGAGTATTCGCTTTTGGTCTAAGTGAAAAGGAACATGGCGCAGATATCTATTCGAGCGAGATGCTTCTGAAGACCGTGGGAGATGAGAAATACGAAGCTATAGGCAGCAAGTACTACATTGGCAACGGTAATGTTGCAAGTCTAGTTTCAATTTTCGGAAAGACGGACACACCTACCGACCCTGAAGATACCAAATATGGCGATTACGTGTTCTTCGTTGCAGATACGCAGCACGAAAAGTATGAGTGTGTCAGAGACCTTGTTGCAGTTCAATCATACGTTGCGGAATACAAACTCAATGACTATCCTATATCAAATGATGAGATACTATCTACAGGACGAGATGCATGGGACTGTACACTGAATACAGTTAATCTCTGTAAGTATAATTTGGGTTGGGCGTCAATTGGAATCTGCACTCACTCATTCTATGAAGCCATAAATCATGCAGCAAATCGAAACCTCTATGGATCCTGGGTAACTGACTTCTCGCATATTCGTCAGTTGCTAGTTGACGCCTATACGAGGCTTACAGCAATGAAATTGTTTGCGATGCGTGCCGGCGATTATATGCGTTCAGCATCGCTCGAAGACCGGCGGTATATCCTCTACAATAGTCTAGTCAAAATGAAGGTCACCAGCGAAGGGGAAAAGGTCATTGACCATCTGTGGGATGTCATTGCAGCAAGAGGTTTCGAAGCGGAAACTTACTTCTCGGCTGCAACACGAGATATCAGAGCACTACCAAAACTCGAGGGTACTGTACATGTTAATATGGCTCAGATTATCAAGTTCATGCCAGCGTATTTCTTCATGCCCGAAGATGGACCAGAGGTGCCAACTGTGGATATACCTCAACACGATGCCTTCATGTTCAATCAAGGCCCTACTAGGGGTGCAGGTCTGATACGCTTCCATGATTACAGAAAGACGTACAAAAGTATTAGTCTTCCAAATCTGGACATATTCAAAGAGCAGGTTCAGGTCTTCAATCAATTCATGGCCGAGGCAACACCTGATGATGAACAAGGAAGTGATCTCGATTTCATTCTCAATGCAGGGGAGCTTTTCTCCCTTGTAGTATATGGTCAGCTCATTATTGAGAATGCCAAGAAACACGATGTTGGAGATTCCGTTCTTGACCAGATTTTCGACTTCATGGTAAGGGACTTCTCCAGATACGCATTGCAACTCCACTCTAAACCTAGCAGTACTGAGAAGCAGCAAGAGATATTGTTGAAGTGCATTAGGAAGCCAAATGTGGATAGTGACAGATTCCTGAAAGTTTGGGATGAGGTATACTCTCTGAAGGGTCGTTATGAGATGAAGCAGTAATTTCACGATGCTTTAAGTAGACAATCCCATTAACCTGACGTGATGTCAATCCCGATAAAAGAAGTGTACGGGTATACGCTCAACAGAATTGAGGAATACGTGTCCGACCACTTGGACTTCAATGGGACTATTACCTTACGTCCTGAATTACTTGGTGGGTGGTCATCCCTCAATTTTATCGGAGTAATGGGAAACAGAAACAAGTTCATCTTGAAGTTTCCACCGCAACTTGATGGCACAGATTTCAGTCGATTGTATTCGATACATGAAAGCCTCTCTTCACATGGAATTTGTTCAAGACCTCTACAAGTAGGAACCCTCGGCACAAAGGAGGAGGTACCATATCTCATCCTAGAGTACGAAGAGGGAACCATCTTTGCAAATCCTAATGAAATCAAAGAACAACACTTCAACAAGCTCAAAGAAACCCTATCGACACTAAGTGAGATTGAGATTCAAAATTTAAGAACATCCAATTCCGCCAAGGAGTATGTCGATCAGTTAGTGAGCTCACTAAAACGTAAACGATCAAAGTGGAAAAATGAATTGACCCTTAGTTTGAGGGATTCATTGGACCTATTCATGGCCAATGTGCAGGATGTCAAGGATATTATTTCCGACGCGAGCTGGAATCCTGTAACGATTCACGGAGACCTCTATGAAAGAAACATAGTCTTCCAAGCGGATAGGGTCGTTCTTCTAGACCTTGACGAATGCTGTGTTGCCGATAAGTTCTATGACCTAGTGTATCTCTTCACTCAATCATACACCACAGAGCGAATTCGACGTGATCACTACGCGAAGAAGGGTATTGCAGATGGGCACTGGCATAATCTTGAACTTGTAGCCTTGGTAAGTGTCATATCTTGGAGTTTCAAGTGGCTGATAGAAATGATGCTAGGAAGATCAGAACCCAATCTGGAAAAGATTGTTAATATTCCTGAAGTAGAGGATTACGTTAACGACAAGATGAGATTGCTTTCAAATATTATTCAAACTGAAAATCCCTGAGTAATATAAAACGATTAGACGAATGTCTTAGTAATGCTCTGGTCATCCTCCTTTTAATCAATTGCCACATCATTATCATATAGAATTAGGATTGGTCATAATAGTGACTACATTGATTGCAATCATACTAGTAGTCCTATTTGGAAGCAACTCCAGCGACAGGAAACGTCACCCGACTCAAGACGAGTTCATACCCAACTCCGCTTTGAAACGAGTAGTATACAACGTGCGGCCTGGATGAGTAGAGGCTATGGGGGTTGTTAACAGCTACGGAAAACCATGACAAACCTGGACATCTCTTCAACGGACATCGGATCAAAGACCACTTTTGTAGGTGTTTATATTCGCCACGCAGGAACTGAAAGATGTAGG
>JARGGA010000371.1 GCA_029210805.1 Candidatus Thorarchaeota archaeon | reverse complement strand
GAATCTTAGTCTTTTCGTGGAGGATATCCAATCCCTTGGAAAACAGTGTTATGAGTACCAAGAAAATAAGGGCGATGACCAAGTATGCGGGTAATGCTTGAAACGTTCTTGTAACTATAAGATGCGCCTTTGCAAAGAGTTCTTCCACCCCAATATAGTAAGCAACGACCGTATACTTAGGAAGATAGGCAGCTTCATTGGACCACGCAGGAATCACGCGTCGAAGGGATTGCGGGATTATTATGTGTCGGATGCCGTCACGTTGAGACATCCCGATTGAACGAGCTGCCATTATTTGTCCAGATCCGATAGATCCAATGGCACCCCTGAAATATTCTGCTTGATATGCGGCGCTATTAAGACTAAGAGCAATGATAGAGAAGAAAATGTTGTGGTCGATAACTCTGATATCTCCAATTTTAATTTCCCAGTAAGTGTAAAATGGTGGATAACCAAGTGTTTCTAGGTACCCACTTATTGCAAAGGGTAGAATCCAAATCAAGAAAAGCTGAACCAGCATTGGTGTACTTCGCACTAATTCAATATATCCAGTAGCAAACCGGGATAGAATTCTGCCACCGTATGTTCGGGAAATCGCCAGAAGAAGTCCGAGAAGGAACCCTATCGCAAGTGCGGAGAGATAGAGGTACATAGTCATGCCAAAGCCTGCAATAATGTGATCACCATAATCTATTATGAATGAGAAATCCCATACCTGCAAAGGATGAAATTGCGATACTGGAATATCAGGCTTCATTATTCTAACCACATTCTCCTCTTCTTATTCGTCCTCAGAGCCATATAGTACTTCCAATCGTTTCAAGAATCGTCTTGCTCGCTCAGTCTTAGGTTCTTGGAAGAAGTGATTGGGGGTTCCTTTCTCTACAATAAGACCTTCATCCATGAAAATCATTTCCTGTGAAACAGCCCTAGCAAATCCCATCTCATGTGTAACAACAATCATTGTAGTGCCTTCCTTTGCAATGTCCAGCATTACTTGTAGAACCTCACCGATTAGTTCTGGATCTAGCGCTGAAGTTGGTTCATCAAATAGGATTACGTCAGGATCCATGGCCAATGCTCTTGCGATACCGATTCGCTGCTGCTGACCTCCCGATAACTGAGCAGGATAATGCTCGATCCAATTCGACATTTTCACATGATCAATTGCACGATGTGCCCTTTCTACTGCTTCATCACGAGGGAGTTTCAAGACCTTCTCCAGTCCAATCGTCACGTTATCCAACGCTTTCAAATGGGAAAAGAGATTGAATGATTGAAACACAAATCCTATTCTGGTTCTCAGTCCATCAATATCAGCATCTTGAGCCGTCACACTCTCGCCACGTAGTAAGACTTCGCCCTTATCTGGAGTGTCAAGCATGTTCATACATCGAAGAAGAGTACTCTTTCCGGAACCACTGGGTCCGAATACAACCTTCACTTCCTTTTCTTTCAAATCGAAAGATATGCCTTTGAGAACCTGCAGATCCCCATATGCCTTCCAAATGTCCTTAATTTCTAATACAGTTGTCAAAATTATCAGCCTCCTAAACCTAGGGATCTTAGTTTCTTCGTCTGCCGTTCAGCAATGATATTCGTAACAGGCATTGTGAATATCAGGTATACAAATGCTACGACAAGCATCACAGGAAACAAGAAGATTGGAGAAACTGCAATCTGGCCTTGTGCCAGTCTAAACATCTCTTGAATTCCAACTGCTGAAGCGAAAGATGAATCTTTTATCACAACAGCATACTCGTTTGAAAAACCAGGAACTGCAAGTCTTAATGCTTGCGGCAAAACGATATGTCGCGAAGCTTGCATGAGGGACATACCTATTGACTGTGCAGCTAGCATTTGTCCTTGGCTTACAGACAGAATAGCGCCACGGTATAGCTGTGATTGATATGCGCCACTTCTAAGAGAGAGCGATAAAATAACTCCCGCAAGAGTTCTTAGCTCAGCGGGTAGAAACCAAAAAATATTGGGCAATCCCCAACCAAATATGAACATCAAGACAATAATTGGAATACCTCGAAGAATTTTCTCATAGCCTTCTGCAATCCATTGCAGTTCCATGGTGCCATAAACACGCATCAATGCTAAAATAAGACCAAGTCCAAATCCAAGAATAAGTCCAACCGCAGTCAAGAAAAGAGTCGCCGGCAGTCCAAAAACGATAATGCTTATGATTACTGTTTCCAGACTTGCCGACTCTTGCATTTTTTATTACCTCAGAGCCACTCTTGTATTAGACCATCAATTGTACCGTCTTGAAGTGCCTGTGAAATTGCTGCATTCATTTGAATCATTAATGAATTTGCATTCAAACCTGCATATAACACTGTCAGTTCAGCGGCCATTGTCAGAATGGTTTTGATGTTATAGGTACTCATGTAGACTGTAACTACAGGTGTGTCAACAAAGATTGCATCAACTGTTCCTGCGTCCAGTGCTGCAAACATTAGATCGGCTGTAGCAAATCTAGTTACACTAACACCAGATACATCAGAGATTGTTGTGTCCTCAATTGATCCAGTCTGTACTCCAACTGTTTCACCAGACAGGTCCTCCAAGTTTGATATGGATAGACTTGAATCGTTCATTGCAACAATGGACATTTCTGTTTGTAAGTATGGAATGCTGTGTGAAAGAACTGCGGCTCTCTCTTCGGATATGAACATAGCAGCTGCTATTACATCAATAGTACCTGCTGAACATGCTCCAACAAGAGAATCAAAGTCCATGTTCTGCCAAACAATTGTTACATTCATATAATCTCCAATATACTCCATTAAATCCGCATCAAATCCTACGACATTATTTTCTGAGTCTAAGGACTCGAACGGCGGATAATCAGCACTCGTTCCTACAATAAGTGTACCTCTAGTTGTAACATTGGCTAGGGAGTTATCAGCAGTAGTGATAGTTGGAATAACAATTCCAATCCCTAATCCAATTACAAGGCCAATTATCAGAAATGCGATTGCTGTAGTATTTCTATGGCTCATTTTTTTATCTCGCCTCCGAATGAATCAAGATAGATTCATAGAACTACCTACAATCGTCCTACAAATAGGTTTGTTTTGCAGATGCTCAGAATCCTTTGAAGTAAATCAATTAATTATTCATATGCAAAACCTATCACTTGGTCCATCCACGAAATCTATTGATGAGAATAGTTGAAATCCCCACAAGACCACACCCTAAAAGTGCGAACAATAGCAGAGTTTCAGGGAAATAAGAAATCGTTTCTCCTACATCATAAGAGAATATACCAATGTCCTTGTTAGATATTGTAGTTGCTACGTATGCAATACCATTTGGAGCAGCACTCAAGTATGCCTGAGTTGTTCCAAAATCCGGAAACCATTCATACTCAACTTCACTATGCCATTGATATGCACCATCTGATGAGAATTTCACTATGTAGTAGTATTGAACCCAACCCTCAACACTCTCTATGAATGCCAGTAGAGAACCGTTAGACATGACCGATAAGGAAAGACACTCAACACTATCATCTTGGTCGTCAGAATTTGAAACTGTAAAATCTGAACTCCACTGTAATGTGTCATTACTATATGACTTATTGATGTGAATGCCGAAACCTTTTTCGATTGGGAAGTTTCATGATGTGTACAAATTATCTTCTG
>JARGGA010000369.1 GCA_029210805.1 Candidatus Thorarchaeota archaeon | reverse complement strand
CACAGTATGAGTTGGCATGGTGAGAACTCGATCAGTAGGTCCCCGGCAGCCACTACAGGGCATATTTGTGTCTGGACATTGTGCGCCGCAACCTCCTCTAGTAACAGATCCAAGACAGATGTAGCCTTGAGATAAGAGGCATACTTCTTTGTCAGGTATTGTAACACTCTCGAGAGTAGTAAGTTCCCGATGCTCTATTTTTCGAACACATTCAGAGCAGACTGGCAATCGATGTTTGTCCGTCATCTGAATCTCTTTTCCTGAGAGCACTAATGGAAGTGCCTGCAGCAGTACAGATTCTGAGGGGGGACATCCAGGGATGTAATAATCTACCTCCACAAATCTATCAATAGACGCCAAACGAGGAAGAAGCGGAGGGGAATCAGTAAAGGGATTCTCGGCGGTTCCGGAAACCTTCTGTAAGAATTCAACAGGTGTATCAAGATTTCCAAGAGCTTGTATGCCACCATAAGTTGAACAGGATCCAATAGCAACAAGAAGATCGGATTTTTCTCGGGCATCCTTGAGCTTCTCAAGATCTTCCTCTGTTCGTACTGCTCCTTCTACCAAGCAACAATCAACTTTTGGGAGCTCGCGAACATCTAGTATTGTCGTAGCAAACTTGATACTTGTGAGCATCCTGGCAAGTATCTCTTTTTGATCCAGAATAGCTACTTGACAGCCTGAGCAGGATGAGAGGCTTACAATGCCTATATCCATTCCTACAATTCAGCTCCTGAAGTAGACTCTTTTAAGACAGGAGTTGGGACCAGTGTGTTCAATTTCCATCCCTGTTTTCCGATCTGTGATTTCACCAATCATACCGCAGAGATTTCCATTGGTAAGATGGCAAATTGGACCGCCCTGCTTCATGCCGTGGGATAGAACTGCCTGTCGAATTGGACACTCCCGCACTACAATCTTCAGTGAAGGATTTCCCAGGGCATCTTCAAACATGAAATCGTCTTTGTCCTTCTCTTTGAATATCTCAACATTCCAAACGCATTCGAAGGCCTGATTGACTTCTTCAATGGCGGTTTCAACGGATTCTGTCTTTGGCATATTCTTGCCGAGGTATTTTCCTTCCTCGACACCGGTATTGAAGATGATACCTTTGGAGCCACGTCCAAGCATATCCTCAATGCCATTGTTGAGGGTAGTCAGTAGTGAAAGTGCACTACTAAGCAATCGTGATTGTTGGTCTTTTGTAGGAACGAACATCGCTAATCCAAATCCACGTGATTCACTTGGGTTATAACAGTTGTTTGAGCATATGGTAAAGATGAACAATAGTGAAATGTTCTATTATATGGCCTCTAGGAGAAAAAGTTGGAATAAATTGGATACACTGGACCTCTTGCCTGTAAGAAGAGGTTGTATTTTAGAAAATAAAAAGAAGGGACACCTCGAAAAAAGGAGTCCCTAATTAGCTATACTAGATTTTACCCAGTTCTCTTCCTAATCACGATTATAATGATCACTACTGCTACAGCACCAAGTCCCATAATCATGGTAAGTGTCATTAGATCAGGAAATCCACTATCGGTAGGTGTTCCGGTAGTATCAGTAGTGGATGTATTAGTAGTTACGGAGCGAATTGTCAACTCCACTATATCAGTTACATTGTTACCTGCTGCATCTACGACGGTCAATTTCAGGTGATATGTTCCGGTTTCAAAGTAATAGTAGTTCAGGGTAATGGTAATAGCCTGGTGTTGCTCATCCCAAGATACCCAATCACCCTGAGAATACTCCGTTTCAAAATAGCAATGACCCGGATTCAAATCAAAAACAGTCCAAGTAACATACGTTTCTAATTCCAAGTCAGCGGGATGATCAACCACTGGTAGAATCGTGTCATCAATAACCACAGTGATTGTGGCAGTGCATGATCCATTGTATAGAGTGTATGCTCTAATTTCAAGTGGATAATCACCATATGAGAGGAAGGTCTTGTTTCCAATTACGCCATCAGTATCAATTTCGAAGTTAACATTGTCACTTAGCCACCATCTAATAGGAGTCGTAGCAGTCGCATTGACATCATATGAGAACTCCTCTCCGCATTCATCATAACAATCACACGGCACTTCCACCCACTCGGGGAGGGTGGGTTGATATATTAGAGGATAGTTATCTTGATTCCCATAAGTTCCTGCAATTGGATAGGGGGTATCTCCAAATCCATCTGCATTTGCATCAACACCTCCATACTCAGACCAATAATTGTAATCGAGATTATTCGCTGTTCCATCATCTATTGCATTCAAAGTATTATCATCATAGATGTTCCAGTTGAATGAATTACTTGATGTATTGATATAGAAAACGAAACCATTGATACAATCAGTGATTGAATTGTTCCCCATAACACTGCTGTTTGCGTTTGATAGCTCTAGACCAATATCGTTGAATGCGATTTCATTGAGTGTAACAATAGATGAAACCAGATTTTCAATGTGAAGTCCATCCATATTGTAGCTGCAGGTGTTGTCACTAGTTGTTGTTGAATTTGTGTTACGCAAGAAGATGCCGGTCAAGCCATTATTGCATAAATTCTTCGTTATTGTGTAACCATTGGAGTTTTTCACGTATATCCCGAAATCATTGTATTCACAGATGTTGTTCTCAATATGTCCATTAATGGAGTTCTGTGTTATCTCAATACCATATTCATTGTATTTACAGGTATTATCTTCAATCACAGGTGTTATTGATTCATGAACAAGACGAATACCAGAGGTGCAATTGCTGCAGATGTTGCCTGTTATTGTGTTCTTCCATGCATAATCAAGTTTAATCCCTGTGTTCCCGAATTGGCACGTGTTGTTAGCAACAAGATTCCCGTCTGATACATCGAGGAATACTCCTCTCGGATTGTATTCGCAAAGGTTGTCCACAATCGTGTTGGCGCCTGAAAATGCACCTATTTCGATTCCGGATCCCAGATTATTCTTACAGATGTTATCTATTATTGTACAATGATCAGAATAATATACATATATGCCCCTACCTGTATTGTTGCTACAGATATTGTACGATATGTTACTGTAATATCCTACAGAAACATGCAATCCGTCACCTGTATTATTTGTGCACAGGTTATCAGTAATCAATGAGTAATCATTTTCGATTTGCATTCCGACAATATTGAAAGAACAATTGTTGTTTCCAACTGTACTCTGATTTCCATCTTCAAATAGGATACCAAAATCATTGTTAGTGAAATGGCAATCCATGACATTGATAGTGTCTGAGTAGTTCGCAAATATACCCCAATCGTTGTTGATGAAATCAGACTCAGCGATAGTAGTATTATCGGAGCTCTCTATCAACAACCCACAAACATTACTTGAGCAAGATTGGTCTGAAATGATAGTATCATATGAAGATTCGATATGGATACCATTACCAGTGGTTGTACAGCTGTTCTGTTCTAGAATATTCCCTCCACCGTCTTTTACATGAATTGGTAAGTCATTGCTATCAAGAATATTCAGTTTGATTTCGTTATAGTATGCGCTATTGAAATGCAATCCTTTCTCATTGTTTGTACAAGTATTGTTGACTACAGTATTAGAATGCGCATCATTTACGACTTTGATTCCAGCAACTACGTTGTTATTACAGGTGTTGTTTGCCACTAGATTGTGATGGGGAGTTGCCCAGTATTC
>JARGGA010000370.1 GCA_029210805.1 Candidatus Thorarchaeota archaeon | reverse complement strand
GCACAGATTTGTAGAAGGTCGACGGCTCTACGCATATCACCACCAGATTCGCGAATTATTGAATTCATTCCTAGTGAATCAATGGCAACATTTTCTGCTTCTGAAATTTTGGTAAGATATCCCGCAATATCCTCATCCTTTAGCGATGGAAATTTGATGACAATAGACCGGGATGCAATTGCAGGGTTCCAGCCTGCAACTGAAGAAGTTACTAAGATGAATCTACAAGTTTGAGAATATATTTCCATTGTCCGTCGCAGAGCATTAAGCATGTTGGAATCGAGTGCTTCCGATTCATCTAACACAAGCAATTTGACAAGGTCATCCGAAATGGTAATGGTCGATGCAAAGAGGTGTATAGCTTGGTGCAATAGCTGGCTCCGATTTGGATCGCGGGACACACCTTTTGCTTTTCTAGCAGCCTTTGCTTCTCGGAACACGACAGACATGTATTCATCCATTTCTGTTCTCTTTGATCTATCTATCTTCGCAAGAGCGCCCATGTTTCGTTTAGCATCAGAAATTGAGTAGGAACGGATGTCTCGAATATTGAGTGATTTGAAGTTAGTTGCATATGCGTCTCTAAGAATTTCTTTTGCGAAGAGATTTGCTGCCAAAGTTTTTCCAGTGCCTGATGGACCTATAAAGATGAAGTGGGGGATGGTCGTTGACGAAATATAATTCTGGAGTTGGCGAATAGCTTCCTCTTGGCCGAAAAATTCATCCCATGTTTTTGGTTGGTATTTTATGCTCCAGAGAACAGGATCCACAATTTGCACCAAGATTCTGTAATTAGAGTCCAAAATAAGCTTGACCCTACCAATAAGCGCTCTGCAATATACAGACAACCGCAATAAAAAAGGTCATAAACACATTATAGCTGGGCGCATGTTTACAAAATTATCATTTGTAGAAGGGTTGAATATGGCAAAAGAAACTCTCGAGAAAGAATTGGATCACATTTTTAGAGAGGACCTTCTATTTGCTTGTCAGTATTGGGGCATTGATGTTAGCGGTAGCACATCAGGCACACAACTAACCCAACTACTCGCAAAAAGAATGAAGACCAAAGAGGCGAGAGATAGAATCTTCGCAACATTCGGAGAAGCTGAGGCGGACCTCCTTGGAATTTTGACTTTGAATGACGGAGCAATGAGCTATGACAGACTTAAGCCATTCAGGAAAATTTACAGTTACGGCCAACTTAACCAAACTGAGAGGGACTTGAGGAAGAAAGGTATCATCATTCGCAGGATGATGTCTCGATTGACAGAGTATGGTAGAGAAGTTGCAGAATTCAAAATCCTTGAGTTTTTCCTTCCACATCTCAAAAAGTATTTTTCAAACAAACCGAATTTGACATTGGAGAAACCAAAAAAGGCAAAGAATATTGTAAACGACCGGGACACATTACTCATTGACACTTTGCTTCTAACCTCCTATCTCGCCAAGAATGAGGTCAAAATGACCAGTTCATGGGAATTTCCCAAACGAGAGATTGACCATATCAAAACAGCGATGTCAGAATCAACGGATGATAGGTTTGAATTAGTGCAACGGATTGCACGAAAAGCAGCTGCTTATGAAATCGTAGATAAGGACAGAGTGACACCTGGAAGGGTTCATACGCTGTATGCAGGGAAGCAGGATGTTGTTTCGAAAAGGATTCTCCTTTCAGCGGTTGGCAGAACCAGAGCAATTTGGGCCACTCCTGATCAGCCAACCGAATATACGCTAAATCTAGTGATTTGCCGCTTAAGGGAAAGCAATTCTGAAGAATGGATTAGCGTTCCAGAAATGCGACAGTGGATACGAAGTGAGCTGTTCATTGATGGCCAGCCACTAAAGTGGATTCAAATAACTGAAGAAAGAGTTGGTTTAGCTCTTGAAACACCAATTCTACTAGGACTAGTAGAAGGGGCATACAAAGGCAAGAACCTTCTTGGCGTTCGTTTAACAAATGTTGGTGAGTCCGTAATCACTGGAAAACAAATGGATTTTGTAGAGGGGCAAGAGTCATTCATTGTTCTACCGAATTTTGAGGTTACTGTGTTCACTGCTGAAATGGACTACTACAAGCTTTATCAGCTGATGCTCATTGCGGAGCCTGTTAGAACAGATGTAGTTAGTACATTCAGATTAACTGAGGCCTCAATATTCAATGCAGTTGAGCTTGGATTTAGAGAGAATGATATCATAGAGTTTCTCGAAGCTGAGAGTTCAAAGCCAATACCTACCAATGTTAAGAGATCTATCAAAGATTGGACATCACAGACCACTTTTGCGTCTGTTTCTGAAGTCACCCTGTTTGAAACTGAGAGTGAAAAAGAGCTAGAGGATTTGTTGATGATTCCGGAAGTCAACAAATATGTTGATAAACGCGTAGGACCTGCTGCAGCTGTGATTTTGGGGGATATTGACGAGTTCATCGAAGCAATGCAGGAATACAAGTGTCATTGCACTAAACTGGGTCCCAAAATCCTGGAAGAAGAACCAACACAAGTTTCCTCTGTTGCTGAGCAAGTGCTCATGTATGGAGACCAAGCCGCTTCAGATGTTCATGAGGATTGCCTTGGATGCCCGGCAATCATGTCATGTAACCGAGTAATAAAGAGAAAAGCAGATGCTCCAAGAGGGGAGAAATAGTGGTTCAATCTCTGCTTCCTTCTGAGCTCATAGGCCATTTCTTAGGAGTAGGCAGCCTAGTAGAAAGCAAAATTGATGAAGCAATGGAATATGTACTCAACCTGAGACTACCCTACACCTATCAGACGCCATCTATTCAGGAAGAAGATATGATCAGGCAGTTTGGTTCACTGCTTGACGATTTCGAAAAAGAAGGCACATTCATTTTCGATGCGGATAGAGATATCTTCACAGAGATGATTCAAGATACTGATGCTCTGCTTCCATACAAATCCCATTTCCATACAATCCATAATTTCATAGAATACAGTCCATTTAGCTACTTGAAAACCCAGCTAACTGCTCCGGCTTCGATGTGCTATAGTATAAGAGACTCAGGTGGCAACCAGCATCTTACACCGCAGATGTTCAGATTTTTCGCTTCTCTAATGTCAAGAATTGCGAAAGGATATGTCAATCATTTTAGGGACGCTGTTGGAACGCTCATGGTATGTCTGGACGACCCAGCTATGGGTTTTGTGATTGATCTCATTGATAATGGAAAGGTTCCCGGTTTGGTTCCCAGACAGGTAATGGGGGTAACAGATCAGATTTTACCGGATAGCGTAGTTCCAATCTATCATTATTGTTACGATTGGAGAATTTTGAAATCTGAAGGCATCCATCTATTGTGGGAAAGCAAGCCCAAAATCGCGCATTTGGACATGGTGGCATACCCTCCAGATATTGATTCTGAACAAGCCGAACTTGTTAACAAATTCATTGAGGCTGGAGGAGGTATCGCTCTAGGCGTGCTTCCCAATACTGATGCACCATATGATAATGGGGTTTTGCAGGTGTTCGAAGAGTCACTTCTGAGAACTCTCAAGTTGCTTCAAAAATCCGGGGTGGATTTGGCACTTCTTCAATCAAATGCGATGGTTTCGACTCAGTGTGGCCTATCAGGGGGAAGTCCAGAGATTTCCAGAGAAATCCATAATGGTGATGAAAAGTACCCTCAAATTGTTGATATGTCCTTCAAATCGCTT
>JARGGA010000368.1 GCA_029210805.1 Candidatus Thorarchaeota archaeon | reverse complement strand
TTATGGCCATGGAATTGGATGGTGAGATTGTTGTGTATGCATCTCACGGAGGTCCGCTTGGTATTGTTACAGGGAAGCGTTTGACTTCTTGGCAATCCATGGCCAACATTGTTTCAGAATCCGGGGCTTTGATGCATCTATTCCAAGCTTGTGATAGCAAGAACATCATTCGATATGGTAATGAAGAATCAGGTAAGAAACTCTATACTGTGCCTGGTGCTCGACCTGCTGAAGTAACAAATGTTGAGATAGCTTCAGCAATTATGCTTGCTTTCGGAATAGATGTGAATCTCGTAGCAGATTATAGAGACAAAGGGTTGGGGGAAGCTCAGAATCTAGTTGAATCTGAATCCAAAGTACATATTATGGATTTTGAACAGATAATGCTTGATGAAGTAGAGGCACTGGATACTAGCTATTCGGATACTTATACCAGCACTCACAGGATATATCGATATTCTGTGGATACCACTCTGTCAGGTTCTGCAGGATTCGTTGCACTTCCATTAGATTTGCAATCAACAATCGTAAACTATTACCGTAGCTATATTGATTCGCAGGGTATACCCACTGTACGAAATCTCGTAAGTTTGGGTATAACTTACACTTGTAACTACTACTATGAAGCTTGGTGGATTATCGATCCTGAGAATCCTCCACCTGATGATCCTCCACCTAATCCTGATGACCCAATTCCTGAGCCGGACCCTGATCCTGGCGACCCGCTTCTCTTCAGCAGTTCGTATATGACAATTGCATCTGCTACCGGCGGACATTGGGAGTACGGACCCAATATATACACTGATGGCTCTTATTCAGGTACTGTAATATATGCAGGAGATGGATGTGAGTATCTTCAGGTTGTAATCAGTGTTTCCGCAAGCGGCAGCACTATTGATGCTAATGGTAAAACAAATCCCGAAAGCATTTCCTTGAAACAAATAGATGCTAGAGGAATATATGTTGAAAAACAGAAAATTGATGGTGTCTGGCAAGAGCCTATGACAGGACGCAACCCCTCCCGAACAGGAGGACAATTCGTTGATTCTTGCCTGAAAGCCGATTACGAGTATGATTCCAGTTGGCCAAATGTTCCCGGTTTATCTAGTTCAACAGGGGCACTTTCCTCAAGTGGTGAGTATCTTACTGTTACTGGAATTCCGACCGGAAGTGCATGGCATGGGCCATCTTTTGTCCAAACACTTCCATCATACTTCAAGCTGAAAGATTTTGGTTCACTATCTGTAGACCTATCTCTTGTACATCATGGTAGTAATACACCTCTTAGCTTTACAGGAATATGTCTTTACGATACGAACAGGAAACTCGTGGCTGTTGTAGATATCGTTGACTATTGGGCTGGCTCTCAAGACTGCGTTTTTCAAATTAGATATTACAAAGAAGATGGCAGCGCCTATAGCGTAGGCACCCCGCACTTTGTTGGGGATACTCGAGGAGTTGCTCAGATCCGTTATGATCCTCTTAGGGGTATCTTTGGAGATGCGCCTGGAATCTCAGAATCATGCATATTATATCGGAATCAGATGGGCAACGAAGGCGAACGACTCATTAAATATCTTTCAATTCAGAGTTGTAGGTACTCAACGTATGCAGAACATGACGAACGTATCTACAATATTAGGCTGAGCTTCGCAGGCTCTGAATACACCGTATTTCATGATCAATGCAATGATATCGATGAATTTCCAAAGAATCTTGATTTCGAATGGGGAACAGAAGCAGATGGTGCATTGTATTCACCGTCAGGTGCTAGCTATATGATGCCAACCTCAATACCTACTACCCCCTCGGGGTGGCATGGTCCAACATTTGTACATCAACTTGATCGACCATTTAGACTCTATCAGCTTGACGAGTTCTCCGTGATTGGAGAAATACTTGAGCCAACCAATTCCCATATGGGACAGACATACATCGGACTTTTTGATGAGATGGGTAATATTGCTCTCCTTATTTATTGGGGTGATACTTGGGCCGGAAGTAAGCAGAACTATTTCTACACCGTTTATTATCCCCAAGGTGGTAGTAGTGTTAGTCAATTCTCTGGTTACAGCTATTCTACAGTGACACGGACCGGCAAACTATGGTGGGAGCCAGGACAAGGTGATGGGATGTTATGCTCCAGCATAAATGGAGTAGAAGCCCAGCCTTGGGCTGTGAGCAATGCATCAAGAGTCATTACGACGGCGGTCATTCTTGGTTATAGATACTCCAGTTACACCTTGGCTGAGATGCGGATACATGACATTAATCTGGTATGCGATCTCAACGAGGATGACCCCAATTCAAGTATTCCACCTCCAACACAAGACTCGTCAGTTGTAGCACCATCTGATGGAACTGCATCTGGATCATATAGCGAAGCGGACATAGCACAGGTTGACTTAGAGTTCTCATCTGCCCAAAGCTACGTAACAGCATATTGGACAGGATGGTGGCCTACGTTACACTTTGTTGTCAACTGGGCTTTAAGTGCTATCGCATACATCAACATCCATGTAACAATCGACATTCTCTTGAACGTTCAGATTCTAAATGGTGAAATTCAAGTTCTTACTCCCATACTTGAAGAAAATGGATATACAGGAAGTGCAGCAACAACTAAAGCCGCAGCTTCTGCATATACAGCTCAATCAGAAACATCTGAAGTCGCTGATCCATGGACAGTGCTAGAGTGGACGGCCTTCGCCGTAGATCTCACGATTGCAGCTCTAAAGTATATTGGCCATCCTGCAACAATTGCTCTATTTGCGATTGCTTTCATTGCATTAGTATACACTGCTATATGCGCAATAACTTACGAGCAAGCGAAGGTGCGTGATGGAGTCAAAGATAGAGTAGATGCAGGTCTGACAATAGCTCTATGGGGTATGTACGTACTTGGTCATGGGCTACTTGTCATTGCAGATAGTGTTCGTGGCTTTAGGTCTGCTGAAGACGCTGCTGTGGGTGCAATAATGGAATATGGCTATCGAATTGTGCCTTGGAATATAGAACATAGTCAATCCATGTATGGACTCCTTGCAGGTATTGCTGTGGTTGGATTGGGTGTTGCGATGTTGATTATCGCAGTACTTATTGGACTTGGAATAGTATCCTGTTAGAGTGAGGTGTGTATAATGGCATCAGAATATGTTGAAATTGTAATTCTCGCAATGAGGATTATTGCCATAGTTGCTAATGTGATACTATTCTATGGTATTTACATCTTAAACACAGGAAATACTGAAGCGATAAGGAAAAGAGGTCGCAATTGGATTCAATGGTTAGCTGAAAATCCTATTATGAGCATGGCAACCTTCATTCTATGGTTTCCATCCCCTTTGATTGCGGTAGTGCTTTCATCGGATACCTATAGAATGGAATTGATGACGGAAATATTTCCCATCTTACCATTGATATCAATCCCCCTTGCACCTTTCGCTTTGGTATTGGAGTCAGCCAGACTCTATCGGGCAAGAAAAGAGAATCAACAACTTAGCTAGCTCATAATGTCATAGGACATGACTGTGTAGTGGTATGAATATTACATTCATACCTCTATGTTTTTTCTACTTGATTTATGACAGGTATTCCGTTATCATCGCCGCAATCTGCCCATCTGTATAATGCTGTGATGAAATCGCCCCACTTGGACAAGTCGAAGTACAAGT
>JARGGA010000367.1 GCA_029210805.1 Candidatus Thorarchaeota archaeon | reverse complement strand
CTTTGAAACGGGAGATTCACTGAGAGGATTTACTTTTGATTATGAAGGGGTACAAGAAACCTTTGCATTTACAATTGTAGGAATCGCTGAAGCTCTCTCTAATGGAGAAACTGTAGACACAGGAACTCCAACTTCTGATGGATACTATTACTACTATGGAGAGGTAGGCATGAATACAGTCTGGGTCAATCGTGATTACTTAGGTTCAATTATCTCTCTTGCAAATTCAACCGATAACATACTTTGTGTGCGAACCCATGAAGGAGCAAATGGAACACAGCTAGTTGAAGACGTTCTTGATGCTGGGGGTTCAGCTCTAATTACAGATTGGGATTGGTCTGCCGTGACATATGAGATTGATACCTATCTAGGTCAAACCTCATACCAAATGGATAGAGCTGTAGATACGATGTTGACTATCTCTACATCCGCAATTATTTTCGGATCGTTCATAATCTATGCATTTGAAGGAATTACTGCACGAAAGAGAGAGATTGCTCTAATCAGATCCATGGGAGGTGATAGAGCGGTAGTTGTGAAATCTCAAATTGCAGAGATGATTGTGCTACTTGCAGCATCAATCATTTTGCTCATGGGATATGGACCTCTACATATCACAAATGCATTGTTGAATTACAGAAGTTCGCTTTACATATTCCCAGTTTCTGTCTTCCCAGTCATACCGTGGGTAACACTACTTGGCGTGTTCCTTTTCTTCGTTGGTTCCGTGACGATATTCATCGTCATTGTCGCATTTCTCGGAACGCGTGTTAATATTGCGGAAGCGCTCAATGCGAATTGGGCAGAGTCTGGACCTTATGGAGGCGATGTCTAAATGTTCCTCATGACAAGAATGATGTCAAAGGCACCTCAGGTTCTAACCACCTTCTTGATATTCTCATTATCAGCAGGTGTGCTAGGTGGCATTTTATTCTACATAGACAGTGCTGGACCTAGTGTATTGGATGATCTTACATCGGACCTCACATATGATATGGAGGTGTCTTTGTCGAATTCATTCTACAGACAGAATACTACATCTCTATATTCCATTGAGAGTCTATTGAACTCTCAAGAGGAGATAACGAATATAGAACGTCTTAGCATAATAGAATCGTATGAACATCAGTGGGAATACTACGACGATCATCGGAGTGTGTTTCTTGGTGTCGAAAGCACTTTCTTCACTAATTTCCCAAATGCCATTACAACTGCTGATTCTATTCCGAGTCTTACAGATACAACTTGCTTTTTAGAGGAACAATTCTTTCTTGAAGAAGAATATCAGATAGGAGACGATTATCTAGCTGAGATTGTCACCTACGATGACTACTATAACGAGATCATAGTAAACATGACACTAGAAGTAGTTGGAACTTTCACCACAGATATTTTCTTAGAAGAGTACTACTACTATTCACCATATGACATACAGCAATCTGAAAGAACAGCTCTGCGGATGATTACTACAAAGAATGCACTGAATGAAGGATTCGAAGAGATTGGATTTGGGCAATGGGATGGCATTTCAGAAAGATACTGGATATCTCTTGACCACGAGGCGATTTTGGAGTCTGATGTCACTACTGTGGTCGATAACTTGGATTCACTGAGAAGACAATTCGAGCAGGAAGCCCTACCATTTGCCATGGTTTCAAGTTTTGGATTGATGGAGGCAGTGTATCAGTATACGTCATGGTCGATGGGCATGACAACTATTGCGCTGGCATTTTCGATTCCAAGCATTATCATGGGAGTACTATTAGTTTACTACAATTCCAATATGATCAGCGATGAGCTACGACGTGATGTAGGGACAATCAAAACACGTGGTGCATCTGGTCGACAGGCCTTTTCTTGGATACTGAGTAGCGCTGTGGTAACGGGATTGTTGGGAAGTTTTGGTGCGATACTAATGGGAATACTTGGTGCATTCATTTCGGGGACAGTTAAAACATTCTTTGTGTTTGATTTTACTCAGCTCGCAGATCTAGCACTGATATTTCAGCTAGATGCAGTGGCATCAGTGTTCATCTTCTCTTTCGGAGTCGGAATGGTCGTTGCAATTCCAATTGGAATTCGGGCGTATTTAATGTCTGCAACTGAAGCACATGGCATGCTTGAACGCGATTCGCTTCTATCCCAAGAGAATCTAGGAAGCCCACTGACAGAATTGATTGTACTTGGAATCTCAGGGTATATTTTATTCTATATGCTACAGTTTGTGGGATTCCTCGGTTTCTCTGGGTATTCCATCGTTTCAATTCTAATATTCCTAATTCCATTGATGGGTGCTTTTGTTCTTTCGTTTGCACGGCTTCTTGCAAGAGGTGCGGCAGGATACAAATCGCGTATTTTGGGCAGCCTTCGTGCGCCTTCTTTGAGGGTTGGCACAAGTGTTTTGTCAAGGACAGTCCTTATGCAAAAGAAGAGTGAAGCAATGGGGGTAGTGTTCATTGCGATGGTATTTACTGCAGCGGTGTTCTCATCGATTTCAGCCACAACTGGATTCAACCACACAGAATCCGTGCACAAATTCTATGTCGGCGCAGATATTGCGCTTACCGTGGATCGTAACTTAACAAACGTCACAACAAGTCTGCTTCAAAATCTAACTGAAGTGGAGGGAGTGAATCAGATTTGTCCGGTATATTCGTTCCAAGGAGCAGTGTCATATTACACCACTGATTGGAATAGACGCAATTTCATTAATGAAACTATGACAATATACGCGGTCGATCCGGAAACGTGGAGTGATACTGCATTCTGGTTACCCTATTTCACTCAGACCTATGCACCTGAAACTGCACTCACACTGATGGCAGGGAATGATTTCAATATCCTTTCCTCTTTCAAACCAATTGATCACTATGAGGACAATGGATTTACCCAAACACCAGTGTATGGTGATACTCTGACGCTCTACCTGAGAGGAACCAGTTGGGTAAATGTCACAGACATGACAATAGTGGATGTGATGGCTAATGAAGGTGGGAGTTCTGGTTTGATGTATACTCCTCGACAGAGTTATCTCCCCGGAGAACCATCAATATCCCGGTTTGTAGTAGTAGACCTTGATTATGTCCATAGATGCAGAAACACAACTCGGCTCACAAAATTCTATGTGAAAACAGATCCTGGTGCAAATTATACGGAGGTTATGAGAAATCTCTGGAATGTAGCATCAAATAGTTTTGAAAATATTGAGTCCTCACAACTTCAAATCGAAGAGGCACTAGATACCAAAGCAGGGCAGACTGTCTACGGCGTGTACACGTTGAATGTATTATTCACCGTTACATACCTTTCAATTGGAATTATCATTGTCGCATCGGTGAGAATAAGGGGATTAAGAAAACAGTTTGCAGTGCTTAGAGCACTTGGAACAGAGAGCAGATCGATTGTAAACGCGGTATTGATAGATGCGTCCCTTGGATTACTGATGGCTGCAGCTATTGGTGGCACTATCGGTCTTACACTTGCATATTTTGCAATTAATATGCCTCTGGTGTACTTTGGCGCAGGAACCCTAACAATGTGGTTGAGACTACCCGTAATCCTTGCTGTGCCATCATTACTTCTGGGGGCGATACTAGGTTGCAGCTTCCTATTTGCGTTGCTTGCAACCTATGGCGTGACAAAAGCCACACAAAAGAAAAACATAGCAGAACAAATTCAATACACGGAGT
>JARGGA010000366.1 GCA_029210805.1 Candidatus Thorarchaeota archaeon | reverse complement strand
CATTCAGGAATTGCTCCTTGGTTTGATCCAATTATTGGTGCTCTTCTTTTCAGCATCTTTGTATCAATCATCACAGGGTATGCTGGTGAGAAGGGTATCGCCCAGAAAATGGAAGTCGCTGTAGGTGTGTCTTTTGCTCTCTCAATGAGCATTGCTGTTCTTTTGATGTACTATATACCTCCTACTGAAGTTCCCCAAATTTGGGGATATCTCATTGGAGATATCCTTCTCCTCAATAATCTTGATCTCACCCTTCTTGGAATCACGGCAGCCTCCTTGCTCTTTCTTGCTGTAATGTTCAACAAGGAGTATGTATATGTGAGCGTGGATATGGAAGGCGCAACAGCACACGGATTGAACTCCCGTGCATATCATTATCTAATGCTAGTAACTTCTGCCCTTGCAATAGCTTTTGCAACGAAGGCGGTCGGTGCAATCCTTGTCTATGCCATTATGGTCGCGCCTGCTGCTGCATCCAATGAATTAGTTAAATCCGTTCGAGGCGTGATTTTCTCAGTGTTTATCATTGCATTGATATCTGAGATGCTGGGATTAGTAGCCTCTTTTACTATTCAGGCTTCCCCCAGTGCAATCGCAGGTATTTTGGCTGCCCTATCCTATGTACTGGCAATTCAAATCAAGAGAATAAGGGAACGCCCTACAATTGAGGATATTCCTGAACCTGATAATCAAAGCATTCACACACGTACCGAAATATTAGATTCAGGAACAACTGACCATCATCACGAACGCTAGGTAGGTACATTTCTGGGAAGGTCGGTATCTTTAAGTGGACTTTGTAAGAGTCGACGAAGCCAAGGTCGGTGTGAACCACAGTGAGTGATGAAGTTCCAGCCCGTGAAGAAATAATGCGTTCAACCATTATTACAGTGGTATTGACAAGTGTGTTCCTGATACTCGGTCTGCTCTTTTGGGTATGGACCAATTCTGAAGTTGACTCCCCAATTACAGCACTCGACGATATCAACCCATTCATTGCCATCATACTTGAAGTCATTTTCATGTTCGGAATGTTTGTATTTCTAACCGTTACCGTGACCAACCTGCGACATTACTTCACTCGCATTCGATCCGGATGGCTTGAGATTATCATTCTCTTGATTCTCTCAGCAATAATAGCCTACTTGATGTTCGGTACAGAAGTTGCAGCAGCAAGCTTTGTTCTCTTCCTTGGATTTATCGCATACCTATACCTTCTACAGGAATAGGTTCAAAAAAAGAAGGTCTGCAAACTTTACTGCACCAGAAGCTTTATGTGGCTAGTTCCAGCAAATCGCTTAAGGCCAAGCAGGTTGACCTGCACTTGGCAAAATAATCGGTGATTTACTGCCAGACTGAAGAATTGTCAGTTACTTCCCATACGTGACCTTCTGGCTTCTTCATGTCGTGCAGAGAATTCATTGGAGGATATTACTATGTTCGGGATTTCAGGTCAAGGTTATGACCATAGCACCGGAATATTCAGCCCTGAAGGGCGCATATTTGCCGCAGAATATGCTAAGAAGGCCGTTGAACAAGGAGCTACATCAATTGGCGTCCAAGTAAAGGATGGAGTTATTCTTCTTGCAGAAAAACGAGTGATGCCTCTTCAGGAACCTGATAGTGTAGAGAAAATCTCCAAGATTGATGGTCATATCGGAGTTGCCACTTCTGGTTTCATGGCTGACGCACGTCAATTGATTCAAGAGGCACGTGTAAAGGCACAGTCCTACTGGTTGACTTTTGACGAACCTATACCTGGTGAAGCACTTGCCGAACACATTTGTAACGTTAAGGTAACTCGCCTCTCGCTTGATCCAAGACAGGGAGGCAGACCCTATGGTGTAGCAATGCTAATTGGGTCTATCGATTATGATGGAGTTCCACGACTCTTTATGACCGACCCAGTTGGATATCATTGGGGTTATCTTGCTGCTGTAATTGGACGTGGAAGCAATCAAGCAGGTGAATATCTTGAGCAACACTATAAACGAACGTTAAAAATGCCTGCTGCAATTCGACTTGGACTTGATGCTCTTCGTCAAGCAACCGATTCTGACCTCCACAGTGATAACGTCGAAATTGCACAAATCCCCATAAAGACTCAAGAATTCTATCGTCTTTCTAGAGATGAAATCGAGAAGTATCTGTCTAGTGAAGACACAACAAAGGAGTGAATTTAAAATTGACTGGCGGTGGGTCTGGAAAAAGATCAGGTGATACTTGGTTAGATCTTGATGCAGTAGTAGTTGGTATTCAGAAAGGACATCTTAGGTTTGAACTATTTGTTGATCCAAATCTAGCATTTGAATATCGTCGAGGGGAATCCATCCCTTTGGAAGATATTCTAAAGAGCTATGAGATTTACGAAGATGCAAAAAGAGGAGAACGTGCAACAGATATCTTGGTCAAGGATGCTTTTGGCTCATCGGAAGTATTCGATATTGCTCCTGAGATAATCAAACATGGTGAATTCAAACTTACACATGAACAACGAGTTCAAATGACTGAAGAGAAGACAGAGGCAATCATAAAGGACATCTCAAAACGTGCGATGAATCCTCAGACAGGTCATCCGCACCCTCCTGACAGAATCCGTCAAGCAATGGAAGAGGCGAAAGTACGTGTAGACCCGTTCATTAGTGTTGAAGAGCAGGTCAATGCCGTAGTGAAAGCACTCCTTGTAGTAATTCCGATATCCTTTGAGAACGTTAAGATAAAGGTCACAATCCCTGCAGCATTCGCAGGAAAGGGATACAACATGGTCGCTCAAGCTGGTGTGATTAAGACAGACACATGGGAAAATGATGGCTCATGGTCAGGTCTTATAGAGATTCCAGCATCAAAGAGACAAGAGCTCTATGATGAGCTCAACAAGTTGACGAAGGGACAAATTAGGCTAGATGTGGTTCGTTAGGAAATCGTCAACATATTACGGTCGCATAATGTATAACATGAACTGAAAATGAGGGAAAAACATTGGCAGTTTACTTTCAAAAACGAGAAATAGTAGTTCCCGGGCAATTACTCGCGGAAGGCAGATATAGAGCCGCCGTGGGTGCCTATGGAGAAGGCGAAAAGGTATTCGCCGCCGTTGTGGGCTTAGCAGAGCTCAGAGGGAATACAGTAAAAGTAGTCCCCCTTCAAGGAGTCTATATACCGCATGAAGGGGATCTTGTAATTGGTACAATAACAATAGTCGCTGGAAACAATTGGAAAGTTGATTTGGGTTCAGGACCTAACTTGGCTTCTTTACATGCAAATAACGCATTAAGAAGACCATATGATGACGACATCTCAAGATACATGGATATCGGAGATGTTATTGTTGCTGAAGTATCCGCCTATGACCGAAATAGTGGTCCCTTCTTACACATGAAGGGCAGAGGTCTGAGGAAGCTTGAAGGTGGGAGATCGATAAAGGTCAATCCTGCTAAAGTTCCACGGATTATCGGTCGACGAGGATCTATGATTAACATGATCAAAGATCTACTAAGAATCCAAACAGTCGTAGGTCAAAATGGTACAATCTGGCTTCGTTCTAACGACCCCGAAATTATGCGCCTTGCTGTTAAGACATTCAAAATGATTGAGGCTGAGGCTCATACATCCAAACTTACTGATAGCATACATGAGATGCTCAAAGAAGAGCTGAAATCCCTAAAGGATCCAGTTGGTGAGGATGACGAAG
>JARGGA010000365.1 GCA_029210805.1 Candidatus Thorarchaeota archaeon | reverse complement strand
GGAGGACCGCTAGTGTTCGACTTTGGCAGTGACGACGCCCTGCGGTTTGTCGTTGAGCAACCAGTGACTACAAAGAACGAGTTGCTCAACGAGAGCATGAACCAATCGGGTGTCACACCTGCAGATATCCTAATGTCCATGCAGAGCCAGGTGCTCCTTGTACGGCTTGAGGCTACAAACAACCCCCTCTACCACGATTTGCCCCGATGAAGGCCGTTGATTTCTTTTTCTGTCTGTATATAGTTCGTTTCTGGAACATCCACTATCTTTAAAGGCGTATGACTTCTGCAAGCGGAAATATCCTGCAGTGAGGTTAAGAAAAAATGCCCTCAACGTTTCTAAAAATTTTGTCACCTGCCGTTAGGTTGATACCCGAAGTGAAGACACCTGACAGAGACGTTTCCTTCCGCGAGAAGGCGGTTTGGACGATTGTAGTCCTGATCATATTTCTCGTGATGAGTCATCTGCCTTTGTATGGTGTCGACCAACAAGCTGGAACTGACTATCTATGGGCTATGCGAGTTATTCTCGCAAGCACACGTGGAACCCTGATGGAGCTTGGAATAGGACCTATAGTCACTGCAGGGCTAGTAATGCAGCTCCTATCAGGCTCGAAAATAATCAATGTAGACTTTGGAGACCCAGAGGACCGTGCCCTCTTCACTGGAGGTCAGAAGGTTCTTGCCATGTTTATGACAGCTTTCCAGGCAATCGCCTACATTCTTGGCAATGCCTATGGCTCTCTTGGTCCACAGGAAGCAGTACTTGTATTCGCACAACTCTTCTTTGCTGGAATCATTGTCATTCTTATGGACGAGCTCGTTCAGAAAGGCTGGGGTCTTGGCTCTGGAGTATCACTCTTCATTATGACAAACGTAGCTGGTCAAGTCATGTACAACATGTTCAACATCATTGAATTCAGTGCTGATACACTACCAAAGGGTATTGTCGCGGCAGGAATTGCCAACCTCCTACGTTGGTTTGGTATTGGTGTAAGCGCAGCAGCACCCGTTGTTGACGCAACATGGCTCTTTGCCCGTAATGGAATTGATCCGAGTATTCTCGCGTTAATTGTGACGTTCATCATATTTGCAGTTGTTCTGTACCTTGAATCAGTTCGGGTCGAGATACCGTTGCAGTATGCAAAGTATAGAGGTATGAAAGCGCGGTATCCCATCAAGCTGCTGTATACATCGAATATTCCTGTGATTCTTGCACAGGCGCTATACGCGAACCTGATTTTCTTTGGACAGATCATCTGGAATTCGTGGAACCCGCTTGGACAAAATCCCTTCCTTAATGTCTTAGGGAAGTATCAAACTATAGATGGGCGTATGGTTGCGGTAGAAGGTCTGGCGCGGTATATCACGCCGCCGCAAGGGATTTTCGACATCGTGACGAAGGAAGATGGATGGGCACACATCATAATCTATGCTGCCCTAATGATACTGCTATGTTGGGGCTTCAGCAAAATTTGGGTTGATATCTCTGGCATAGCGCCGCGAGACGTTTCGAGGCAGCTCCTAGATTCTGGGTACATTGTACCCGGTTTCAGAAGGAGCGAAAGAGTCCTTGAACGGCTGCTGGAACGATACATTCCGGTTGTTGCAGGGCTTGGAGGATTCCTTATTGGAGTGATTGCCGCCGCAGCGGACGTTATGGGTGCGCTGGCCAGCGGAACTGGTATCCTACTGATGGTGTCTATCATCAAGCAGTACTATGAGCAGATTGCCAAGGAACAGCTCTCCCAAATGGGTGGAGAGGGTATCCAGGGTCTGCTTGGAATACTGTAATCTCTAAAAATGTGAGAGAAGGGACTTGTCCCTCTCTCCTTCATCTTTATTCTCTGCTACTCTGCACTCCAGAGATGGAATCGATTTTCTAAGATACCAATATGGGTTGAAACTCGCATATGGAGCCAAGCATGTACTAAAATATAAGAAAAATGCATAGGCTGCCAGAAAATGCGCCTATGCTTAGTGAGTTTTCAAATGAATCTAGGCAATCTGATACGAAATGTAGTTCACGTTAATATCCATTGGATTACTAGTAGTTGAACCAGAGATTCTTGCGTATCCCCATATGGGACAAGAAAGACTGAACTTGAACATAATCCCAATGCATATCTCAGTGTTTGCTGGTACGTTATCAGGAATTGTATAGCGAGATGTGTAGTAGAAATATGCACTAGTGGAAAGTGTCTGCTCGTACCACCCCGTATTTGTATCTTCATCTACGATATACGAATGTTCTGGATGACCTCCTTCAAAACTCCACAAATCACTGTATTCAGCCCAGAAATAATACGCCCTCCAACTGGCACAACATTGAAATCCCTTTGCCAATTTTCCAGATAAATTCCAAGTGATACCTATTTTGATTTGAGTGCTCGTAGCAACCGTAACTTTCGTATAGACTAACGCATATGCGTTATACCAACCCAAATTCGCGTAACCATAGCAGTCAATATCACCGCGGTTAGATCCACCAGTTGCGGTTAATGTTGTGAAAATGGTTGGTACTGTATTATTTGTGTTACCGTAGTAGGTTGCTGCGTCTGCAAACATTGGTAGAGTAAGAATCACCAAAGCTGCTAGAACTACTATCCTTTGTTTTGTCTTCATTTCATTTCCCTCTTTACGAATGCAAGCTGCAATACCACATGCATAAGCTTGCTTGTCCAACGCCCCATCATTGCGTTAATTATTTCAAATCCTTTCAAGCATATAATGATTACTAGTAACGCATAGTGAAAAGTGAAATCCCCGCTATCTATGAATACTGAATCTGCAGTCTTTGATGTGGTATTGGATGATGTGTCTGCCAATCTTTTAGAGATTATTCAGAATGTCAATATTACCGATATGGGTCACTATGCAGAGTTCAATTATTGGGAAGATACTCATGCCAGCTGGGCTTCCCATTCATTTTAGGGTGTACGGATGACAGTTCATGATTACAGAGATTCAGTGGAACCCCACTTTTTTTTCTGGCCGAGAATCTCTCACCACATCATGTCGGTTCAGATCAATTAGGAATATGGCGTATTGATACACAGATTTTCACAGAAGCGGAAGTAGGATTCATTTGCAGCCAATATGATCACCTTCCACAAACCCTAACGATACAACTGGCGCTTTCTCGCTGTGGGGGTGGTCATCGTCTTTCTAGCTCTAGTGCCAGTTTTTTTGTTTTCTATAAGGCACTAAGAAAAGATGGACTTTGGTCAAAGCTCCAACGTGTTCATTACCCTGCGCTTGTCCAACACTTTATTTCAGGGAATCAGGACAATTGGGCTTGATTCCAATGATTCTAAAAGAGAAGTATTTACTCCCCTTGGGTGTGCTATGTCTGGCTTTTGCCCTACTAATTGATAGGTTCATGCCTGTAGATTGGCCTACGGATTTTCTTGTAGGAGTTCTTTCAGGTATGTCTGTAGCACTGAATATTGCTGGAATTTACAAGGCAGGGAAGAAAATCTAAAACCCCCTGTTCAGCGTTTGATTAGTATATGGACTGCAATGAAAAAAGCAATACAAGCAGGCCAAATACTACGGCTTGCTCTGTATTCTTCCAGTACTGCACTAAATAATACTCACATCGTTAAATAACTCAAACTTAGCAATGAGTTTAATTGCTCGAAAGAAATTAGAGGTCATCAAAGATACTTCTACGGACAGTGATTTCTGTAGGTGTAGGGTCTCCGACACCCAATGATCTGA
>JARGGA010000364.1 GCA_029210805.1 Candidatus Thorarchaeota archaeon | reverse complement strand
AATTGCACAGGACTGTGCCACCAGATACATGGTAGTCCTCAAGTGACTGTTACTCCTCCGCACGATCCGTCCAGTCTTGCGGCTCTCTCCAGACTGCATCAGGCGCGGTGCCAATCCAGCATAGGATGCAAACTTTTCCGGAGTGGAGAATCGCTCCACTGTTCCAAACTCCGCATGACCTCCTGAGTAATCGGGACTGTGGACGGTTATCGGAGCAGTTTTCGATGCGTGCTCTAGGGCACAATGGTCTGATTCGCCAACTGTCCCAGGTCACTTTTTTTCACGCTGTCAGGCAGCAAAGAAAGGGTCGACTATCTAGTCCTTCAAATGGTCATATGGACACAAACATTCATAGACTTTTTTTATTAGATTTCTAATATCACGTGCATCCAAAGTGTATCCATACTTGTCGAATATCTTCTCTCCAATCTTTGTATATGGCACTCTGCTTATTCTAAGATACACCATGGGTCTTACAATCCTTTTCTTGCTGCAATAGGATCAGAAGCAAAATGATACAATATGCGTATTAGGCATCTTCAAGTACAATACAATCGCTCGTGGAGGAGTAATACGCAATGAAATTTGCTTATCTAGGCATATTTCTGGCAGTTTCTACTCTATTCATCATGCCATTATCGGTGCCAATATTCAACCATTTGGTTGTTGTAATGACACCTGATGCCTCTGTTAACAGAGCGGCGGATGTTATGAGAGAAGAAATTCCAGATGCAATAGTTGTGGAATACGGTTCTCTTGAATACAATTTAGTAGCGCATCGTGCATACGGTGGTGTTACTTGGATTTCACATGGTTCGGAAGAATATGTGGAAGTTGGAACACAAGAAATGAACTGGAATAATATGGCATCAATAGTCCGAACGACACCCTCAAGGGATACTGTCTTGGCATGTCATTCAGGCGCAATTTACAACTATATTGACAACACAGAAGCGATTGCATTCCCAGGACAGATTGATTCAGTCATGGGAGCATTATTGGCATCTATAGTTGTAACTCGATCTCCGGAAACAGTGCAAAGATTCTGTAGTTATGCACAGAATGTCATGGATGGGAAGCAGTCTGTCGATTCGCTGGAATCATATGTGGTTGGTCAGCTAGGCCTAGGAGAATATGGCTATTGGATTGCGATAGCAATGTTGACATTTGCGGCAATCTTATTCAGTTATTTCAGCGATATGGGATTCTGGACAACTCTAGGCTACAGTTTGGTCGGTATTGGAGGATCTGCGATTTTAGTCACATTAGTTTGGTTGTGGAGAGGGTGGATTGATCCGGTTACTGCAGCGGCTAAGATTGTAGGATTCGTATTTGGTACAATGATAGGAGCCATGGCGGCAATGCTGGCAGGCAATATTTTTGCATACGCCATATTTGCAGCTTGTATTCTTGCAACTGTAGCAATGTATACAGCTTCAGGAGGGACTTTAGCTGCCGCTAAAATCATTCTTGCAATCACCGCAGGCCTAGCATTTTTGGTTGGGCTTGGTCTAGATTACTTTGACTCAAACACATGGGTCGGGTAACGTTAGCAATCAATGGGTCGGGAGTGTTCGTAAATTAGGACAGTCGTGACCCATAGGCCTTTTTTCAATGTGTTGAATAATCCATATAAGTCATCCAAATAGCAAATCAAGAAGGAAGGAAAATAGATATGACTATAGATCATGCAATAGAACTGTTTCGCGCAAATGAAGAAGTAAGAGGTGCGTTCTTGCTTTCAGGGCTTTTGGTTTTTCTGATGATGGGATGGCTGTCACTTGCGTATGCACGACTTAACCTGTACCTCATTCTGATATCCTTTCCCTTATTCAATGCAATCGTCATTCCTATGATTTCAGTCTTTCTTATTCGAGCTGAAAACGAGAATCTGATAAAGCTAAGCACCATACCTGGAGGAGTCCGGAAAACTGTCATTACTGACCTAACATTATCAATAATTTTCGTTCTCGGTCTAAATGCATTTTTCGAAATTCTCGCAATTTGCTTGAGGGAGTTCCTCATTGAAGCCTGGGGCCAAATGCTCCCGCCAATTGATTATACTCCGGATCCACTCACTCTTTTCTTGTTCATTGTATGCAATTTATCATTTTACAGCTGTTTTGCGGGTTTTGCGAGCTGGCAATTCTCACAGTCAACGGTTACTGCCGCACGGAGTGGAGAAAAACTTGCCAGGCTTGAGGGATTCGTTTCTGTGAAGTTTTTCCTTGTTGTAGCACTTATGGTGGTAGCATCAATGCTCCTTTATCTTATAGTTCAAACAGCAGTCGCATCAGATCAAGGGAATGCGGCAATCGAACCAGCACTAGTGGCTATGTTATCTTTTGCTTTCAATGCGGTCCTTTCTATTTTGTTGTTGCATACTGCATGGAAAGCGATTAAATAGTTCTCGCGGATTGTTGAGGTGGTACGGAATTATGATTGTGATGGACGATGTCGGCGTTACATTAGGAAGATCTACAATTATCAAGAATCTGTGTCTTTCAATCCAATCTGGCGAAATGACCCTTTTCATAGGACCGGCACTACAAGGAATTCTATCTGCTGTTTGTGGACAAATTCCTCTCGATGCTGGAAGAATCGAGGTCGATGGGTTTCCGGTGAATTCAGATGCTGCTAGACAAAAGATGGTATGTGTATTTGAGAAACCTCTGATGAATCCATATTTAACGCCACGGAAGAATCTCAGCTATTACCTCAAATTACGTGGTGTCAAAAGCACTTCAGCTGATTTGGATTCGTATGCCAAAGGGCTTCTTTTACATGAGTTCGTGGATTCGAAAGTGTCCATCTTAGGCCATGGGATTGTTAGAGGTTTTGAAACTCTTGAAGCTTTGATTGCCAAGCCCAAATACTACATCTTGTGCGATTTCACTGCATCTTTTTTTGTAACGTACATCAAAAGAATTCCTGGTGAACTTGCCAGTCTTCTTCAAAGCGGAACAGGGATTCTTTCATCAACTCCTAGCTTAGAATTGGCACGTGCGCTCTCCAATCACTTGCCAATTAGAGTAGTTGTCTTGTCGAAAGAAGGTGTGCTTGCTGACGGGCCTATTGATGAAATATTAAATCAGTTGCCTGAAACCACTTTGATGACCCTTGAACCCCCTCGCGAACAGCCCAAAAGTTTCGAGATAGCAAAAGCAATTGAAGCATTGAAAATTGAATAGCGCTAATGCGACCTTCTCAATTGGATTACCGCAAGTAAGCGATGCTAGAATAACTACACATGTTGCAGAAAAGCTATCGTTATTAGTCATGGCTCGGGGAATTTTCGGCCCTGAGTATCTGCCTTACAGACAAGAGAAGCAGCTCTAATTCTAGCTTTCAATGTGGGAGTGAATCTCCCGCATTCTCCTTTTTCAAAACTCGTGCATCACTCTGAAGCAAATCGGAACGTACATGTACAGTTGTTCTCTGTTGGCAGATATGATATAACTGACCATTTGTTTAGATGATTGTGATTTCTATTGGAGGTTTATGTATCATCTTAATGAAGACTTGAAATCAAACTCTTTTGGCCTACAGAAATGGGTGTTAGAATCAGTTTGATAGATTTTTCAGGTCGTTACTTTTAGACCTCATACAATATACTCATTTTATATTCCGAAATGATAGAATGTTTCCTAGGTAACGCGAAGGTGTTACCTTTTCGTGGTGGAAAAAATGAAAAAAAGAGGTACTATAATTATTCTAGTGCTAATG
>JARGGA010000363.1 GCA_029210805.1 Candidatus Thorarchaeota archaeon | reverse complement strand
ATCGCATTTGCATTATAATCCAGGGGCATTCTGTAGTTGCCTGAAACCAAATACAACCGTACTGCTTGATGGTCGTAGTTGTCAAGTACTTCTCTTGCTGTGGAGAAATTGCCCTCGGATTTTGACATCTTGTCTGAGTCAATAGTCAGGAATCCATTATGAAGCCAATACTTGACTGGAATTTCTATACCATATGCCGCAGTTGACTGAGCAATCTCATTCTCGTGATGCGGGAAGGTTAGGTCTTGACCGCCACCATGAATATCAAAGGGAAGTCCTAGATAGTACTTGCCCATCACCGAGCACTCAGCATGCCAACCGGGCCGACCTTTGCCCCATGGACTGTCCCACGATGGTTCCCCGGGTTTTTCCGCCTTCCATAGTGCGAAATCACGGGAATCTTGTTTCTTATCATCGGCATCCACTCTTGCTTCTGATGTGGATTCATCTGTAGATAGATGTGCCAGCACTCCGTAAGGTTCGTATTCGCTTACATCAAAGTACACATCTCCATCTACATTGTACCCCTTACCATTCTTGATGATCAAATCTACCATCTCAATGATGTCATCGATGTGTTCAGTTGCACGAGGATTAACTGTGGCTGGCTTTAGATTGAGCTGGTCCGCAATTACCTGATACTCTGCAATGAATTTTGCTGCCAACTCAGATACAGCGATGTTTTCCTCATTTGCTCTGCTTATCATCTTGTCATCGATATCAGTGAAATTGGTCACATAGAATACTCGATATCCCTTATACTCGAGATACCGTCGAATGGTATCAAAAGTCGCAAAGGATCTGGCATTTCCAATGTGTGGATAATCGTACACAGTGGGACCACAGACATACATTTTCACGTTCTTTTCGTCCAGTGGTCTAAATTCTTCCTTTGTACGGGATAGGGAGTTGTATACCTTAAGCATTGTAAATACCCCTGTTAGCGTTTCTGAATTTGAATAAAAAGGCGTCTGCAAATATTGCCTTCGTTATGGGAATCATACGATTGATGCAATATAGTCGGCGGTTTCTCGAAGGTTTATATTGATGATGATTTTGTTGCATGTCCTAGAATCATACCACAGCTGAGGGAAATAACTGAGTCATCAATTCGCCGCTGGACCTGCATCAAATAAGCAAAGGCAAGTGATGCTGATACTGGGTATGCTACTTACGCCAATTGTGCTTTCCACTACTTTCCTATTTGTTGATTCATATTCCCTCTCAGTTTGGCAGCGTGAAACAGCAGTTGGACCCGCCTCAATCGTAATTACCGGAAGCGATGCTCATATTTTTAGTTCATCCATTGAGCAGATTCCTGGAATCAATAATACCGCATACCTCGTAAATTCGTGGGCATCAGTATTATCTCTGGCCAACAACACAATCCCTGATTTGCCTTTCTTGACTTCTGAAATGATTCCTGCTCCTGATCAGGTACCTAATATCAAATCTTCAGGAAATGGAAATGAACAGCTCTCTTGTGTTATCCTCCCTCAAACCCATAAGTGGATTTGATGTTCAGGATGATGGTACCTATTCGATAATCTATGGGGATTCTCTCTCCTTAGAGCTCCCTGATGGTGATGATGGCATCAATGTGTCTGTTGATATTATTGACATCCTTTCAATTGATGAAGAAAGCGACAGTGAAACCTTTCTCCCTGGACATCCAGATCTAACGAATTTTCTTGTAGTCAATATGGATCTTTTACAAGCTCATCTTGATGATATCCGAGTGGATCAGGTGTACATCAAAGTATCTGGAAACGGTGACGCGTATCAAATAATAAGTGATATTCAGAACGAACTTGGTGATGCCGTCTTGCATATTGAATCTGCTCTTATTCAAATTGACAACATTCTTTCCACTCGCTCCTCTCAATCTGTCTTTGGAATTTACTCTCTAAATGTGATATTCTCCTTACTTTATCTCACATTGGGCATGACTATTGTAACGTATGAGAAGAACCGTAAACTCAGTAAGCATTATTCTGTACTACGCGCCTTAGGAACTGAACGCAAGAATGTTGGTATTGCAATTATCTCTGATGTCTTTCTGAGCATTGCAATCGCGTGCACAATAGGCGCATTAGTTGCCTTTGTAATGTCTCTTCTGGTTATTCAAACTCCAATGATATATTTTGGTGCCAATAACGCAATTGATTGGTACCAATTGCCTGTTTCCTTAGTCATTCCAATTGAAGGACTTTTGGCTTTCATATTGGCAAGTTTTCTCATTCCTGGTTTCATATCCGCAATAGTAATCCGACGCCAGCTGGGAATTAATCTTGCAGATGACCTTAGTTCTTCAGAATAAATTGAAAACTCTTAAGACTCAAATCGGTGTTCCAATGAAGATGGTGAATCAATGCCTAAGAATATTGATGAGATAATAAGTCAAGCTGAGGAGCTGTGCGTTCTCTGTGAGGAAGAGGAAGCAGAAGAGATTGTACGGTCTGCATTGGTTGACAATCCGAAAAACATTGATCTCAAAACTGAACTTGCTATCGTCCTCTCTCGTCGGGGACACGACAAGAAAGCCGAAGCTATCCTCAGAGAAGTACTAGAAGAGGATCCACTACACATGCGAGCAACCTCAGCTTTGGGAAATTTTCTTGAGAACTCTTTGCGAAGTGACGAAGCTGAAACTCTTTTCAGGTCCTTTCTTACTGGACGACCTCACGGTCATGTGGTATTAGATGACCTGTGCCGTCTCTTGTTTGATAATGAGCGCGTTGAGGAATCTCTTGAAGTAGCTAGGAGTCACATTCGCGCATTCCCAACGGAATTAGCTGCATATGATGCACTGAGGTATGTGTTAGCTCGGCAAGAGGATGATTTAGCAGCTGACCTCGCAGAGGATCCAGAGGACGTGTCCCGAATTCAAAGGTATGCGGAGAATATCTTGGAGCAGTATAGTAATCTGAAATGGATGCAAGATAGCAGTCTATCTCTAGCAGAAGGAGAGGAAGACATCATTGTGGATATTAGAGAAGATGTTCTCCGTGTCTCGGGTGAAATGGCGGATATAAAACGTCGATTAGAGCGGGCACAAATCGTTCTATCCGATGCAATGATGACTTTGTTGAACTCTGGATTACAGGAAACAACTACTGCCATTGATAACCAATAGATTCGAACTCTTCTGGTAGTTTACCTTTGAACATGTAAATAATGTCTTGTTGACTATCCTTGGCAAGCCAGATGTGCACCTTGTTATTCTCAAGCGCTTCTAGCATTTTGAGCCGGTCTTCGAATTTGAGTCCCATTACTTTTAGAAGGCTTGTTAGACTAATGACACGATCTACATTCTTCATAGCCGTGGATAGTATTCTCTCATTTGAACCCGGATTGAGATTCAGAATCTCTCCATCACGAAGAACTGCCTTAATTCGCATTCTATCCACCGCTTGTTTCCAGATCACTGTTCAAGATAAGCATGTCCCTTCTCGTTGTTGTTCAAATGATTAGAGATTCCTTAGAATTCTCATTGGCTCAACATGTCCTCCCCTATATGCAGGAACGATGCATGCGATTATCAATACTAGAGTTTCCAATCCAACCGCAGCTGTGATTGATAAAATTGGTATTGAGAGAATTTGTGCGACTACCGTACTGAAGGGGGATATTCCAAAAGTTGGAGCTGTCATCGATAAGCCAAACACAATCCCGAGAAATGTACTAATGATCAACGCTGATATCACTGCGCCAGCAAACTAGCCAAATACA
>JARGGA010000362.1 GCA_029210805.1 Candidatus Thorarchaeota archaeon | reverse complement strand
ATACTTGCTTTAGACATGATTATTAGGACCACCCAGTCAAACCTACATGATCAAGAATGGATACTGATATAGATGTTATAATCATCGGAGCAGGTCCTGCCGGTCTATTTGCAGCCAAGACGATTGCTGAACAAGATATTGATTTTATCCTCATCATGAAAGAAGAGGAGCCATGTCAAGAGAAGACCTGCGGGGGATTCATTCCATCAAGATGTCTAGATGAATTTGGTATCAAGATAAGGCATAATTATAGAGAGATAGTCGGGTTACGAATGAAATTCCCAGGATTGGATATTGTCAGAGTCGATTTTGACGAATCGATTGGTGTAAACACTACGAGAGCGCAATTAGGAAAAACCATGCATCAAATGGTGCCGCATTATCAGAAAATCACAAGAAGTGGTACTAAGGTTTCCAAAGTGAGTGTTAAGAATGAGCGTGTCAAGGTAGATGTGGATTCCAAGGAAGGAAAGGATAGCCTCACTTCAAAGATTGTCATTGATGCAAGTGGAGCAAATCCTGTTTGTGTAAGAAGCAGCTTGGTAAGAGAGAGAATACCAAACTCTAGTATGGGATATGGGGTACAATATCAACTTGCTCTAGAAGGTTCGAGTCAAAACGTGGAATCAGTCAATGATTTCTATTATGGTCATGAGTACTCTCCAGGGGGCTATGCATGGCACTTTCCAAGAGTGAATGAATCTGTCGTTGGCACTGGGGGAATTGTTGAACGAGTTAGGACTGACAAAAAAAGAGTTTTAGAATACCTAGACAATTGGATACAGAATGTTGAACCAATTTCCACGGAACTCAAAGATGCACGAATAATCAAGAAAGAGGCAGCACCAATGCCTTTAGCGGGAATTGTTATTCCATCCTATGATAATAGAATACTACTTGCAGGCGATGCAGCAGGTCATTGTTCACCAATTTCCGGAGAAGGTATCCACTATTCTATGCTTGCAGGAAAAATCGCAGCACAGACTGCGGTAGAATCAATCAGGAAAAACGATCAATCCTCAGGCTTTCTTGAACGCTATGAGAAGAGATGGAAAGGAGAGTTCGGCTCGGATCTCAAGTGGGGAGCATGGCTTCAGAAACGACTAACAAGCTCAGGATCAACTGGTATGGGTTCAACTTTTCTGAAATCAGAAAAGTCCCAGAGAGTGATTGCGGAGATGCTAGTTGGAATGAGCTCGGTACGAAGGGCAATTCTATCTGCAGCACCCAGCTACATCGGATCTAAGATGAAAAGATAAAGAATCTCCCCATCCACAGGTTTTTTCATAGTATAGATGACCGAAGGTTTTATATTCCGATATTCACAATAATATTTTGAGAACTTGCGATAATAACAATGATTACATTGATATTCGCGAATATCGCAACGAACGAACTCGGTAACCTGATAGTGGTGCCGGATAGTAGGTGTACAAACTGAACGGAAATCTTCGATATTGCATTAGCAATTTTCTTGGTAGCGAATGGGGACCTTCGCATCAGGAAAGGTCAATACAGTTCTCAATCGAACAGCACATCTACAGAATTCGACAACTCTTATTCAGACCAAACGAAACAAAGACATGCCTGAACCAGCCGTGGAACCACAACAATACGTTGACCAATCGAAGGTACATCACCAATAGGGCGAGTCTATCACATAGTATGACTTCCAACTATGACAACATGATGCATGTATCAAAAGGGGACCTTGCACGCATCACCTAGTTACCATAATATCCTAGACGAAATGATAGACCCGCCCCATATCTCTTTCTTACATATCTGGCCACTCTTGTTCTGGCCATAATATGCTCCCGATTTGTATGGCTGCAAGCCGCACAACGGGACTATTGTCCTTCAAAGCTGTACGAATCACTTCAGTACCAAGAGCACGTGACATGTCAGGTATCAGATTCACTATTTCAACGCGCACTCGAGCATCAACATCATTACTCATCCGGAAGAGAATTTGTTCAGCGGCAGCTGTGTTTAGTTGAGCTAAGCTCTTAGCAGCATCAATCCTGGCCTCGCGGTTACCTGAAAGAGATAATGATTCCAGAATTTTCATTTTCTTTTTCGAAGATCTTTTTGATAAATCTTCAGCGACCCGCAAGGACTCTCGCTTCACAAGATTCGAGCCCCCAGAGAATTCACGCGAAACAAGTAGTGATAATCCTTCAGCTACTTTCCGTCTAATTTTTGGCTCGCATTGATTCAAGAGAGTCGAGAGGATTTTCTCTTCAACCGCGCCACCCGTAGAAGAGAGAATATCTATTGCATAAGCTTGTTCACGTGAGGAACCGTTTTGTGCAATCTCAGCAACTTTCCTATTGCAGGCATTTGTGTCTAATTCCCGTAATACTTCAAGAGCAGCAGCCCTAATAGAGGCGTTATGAGAATCAATCTCGATACATGCGTTTCGACATCTTTCCAATGAAGCCAATTCCTTTGAACCCAGCAACCTGATTTTCAGTCGCTTCTCAGATTCTTGATTCAACTCTTTCCAAGCAAATTCCCCAATATCCACTAGGATGCTATCTACATCGCACCCTAACGAAAACAAAGAATTGGAAACTTCACCCCACAATCGGTCACCTATGACATTTGTATCTGAAGTCACTTCAGTTGCAACAAGCAGTTTTCTCCCATATGCGGTTCGCCATAAGTTACCAATATAGTATCTGTTTCTCTGAATGTCTTCGACTATTGTTGAAGACCGAGAAATTTTGGCATTCTGAAATTCTTCCAATCGTTTTGCCAGAATATCAGGAATGAAAAGTGCGAAATCACTCGACGATAGATCTTCTATGTCCAATACATATTGCACAAGTCTAGGATCCTCGGTTTCTATCAGCTCAGTAATCCAAAGGAAAACCTTAGAGCGTGCTTCAATATTATCGCCACATGTACCAATCCGTGTCATTAGATTAGAGCTTGTCACATTGAGTGCCAAATTTAGTGATTCGAGACCTAGAAACGAAAGAATGTGATCACGTATTCTAAGAGTATCATTTATGTTACCTTCAACCTCTTCTTCAATTTGCTTTGCAATATCAGAAGATTGACCAAATTTCAAACTCTGTGAGAGTATACGTGTACTCTCATTAAAATCAGCCGTATACACAGCCTTGAGAAATTCATTCCAAGACATCGAACACAACCACTAACCCTTCCCTATTGAACATATTGAGTCAAATGACTCCTGCCATATTGTAGTGAAAGAGTCAGCAGTTATATTCGCAACGTTATTTCATTCATTGAATGACTAGGAGCCCATCGCTCCCCCGCCTCTCATCTTGTGAACAATGAAGCATTTTTGCCTGTAGCTCTGTTCTTCCAAGTCGTTAATGAAATTCTCAAGCTGTTTGACTCGAGAAAACTCTTCCTGTATCCCTAGGTCCCTGACTGTCAAGTGTGCCTTCTTGTGCTCAATCCTGACATACAGACCTCCAAGGCCTACATTGTGTTTCATATACACAGGATCTTCTTGATTCTTGACCCTGTAAAATCCTTGTCTCCGAAGCATTCTAGTGAACATCATCATCTTTGTCGAGCCCTCCCGGCGGCTAAACAATATTAGTACACGTTAGCTTCTATATAAACATGTAAGGTATTACTGCGTAAACGTGTTGTTCAGCTTGGAATCTTCCGGGAATCTAATTGGTCATAATGCGCGATAAAATGTTTTATCTGTGCACTTAACGTGCTACAAATTGAAATAAAAGATATGAATCTAT
>JARGGA010000012.1 GCA_029210805.1 Candidatus Thorarchaeota archaeon | reverse complement strand
CATATCTCCCCGATACACAAGAAAACTGTTAGAGGTTTTTCATATCATCTTATATCATACACATTCTCACATAATACTGAATTCTGACCAAGGGGGGTCAGAGTCAGCATTTGAATGTCTGATAGAGGGCAATGATATGGTCGAGAAGAAGAAAGGTCAGTTCGAGGAGAAGCATCTAGGCAAGATCAGTAAGTTGATAGGTCCAGATCTTGAGGTATATGATTTAGAACAGTGGCAGAGGGCTTGCAAGGCGTTTGGGCCAATACATTATGCAACAGAAACACGAATGGGGTATTTTGCAAGCAACAAATTCCGTCTTGATGCTGCTAGAGAGATGGTAGAATTTGTTGAATCGTGGACTGAAAATCTTAGACAAAAGGATGCGTTCGAGGTTTATACACTGTCTGCTATTCGAGCTGCAATTATAGATGTTGTACGAGCGGCGCAGGAAAAGAAGGGAATGGAGTTAGGTAAGCTAAATGCAGTAAAACTAGCAGGCTTCAGAACACTCACTAAATGGGCAGATAATGCATCGGAGCTGAAGGAGGGCCCATATAAAGGAGCTATGAAAATACCTCCTGGTACTGAGAGGAAGACTGCTCAAAGAAAACCCTCTCGAAAGAAAGCAAAAGGGAATTATGGCCCTCCAATTGTAAACCTGGTTGAGGACTATCAGATACTGGATGAAGATCGGTTATTACTTACAGTTACTATAGGCAACTCATACATGCATCCTTACCAGAATGTTGAGCTTCAGTTAGATATTGATTCCAGGCTTTCAGTACAGAGCGTTCGTCCATTTTCATGGTCACCAAAAACAAACAAGATTCCAGTTGGTTTCATTGCAGCCTCGTTAGATGATAAGGTAGAGAAGCAGACTATCGAAATAAGTATGACAATCCAAGAGAGGGCGGCAGAGTATAGTATTGGTGGGAAAATTCACTATGATGATACTCAGAAAGGAACCATTGTGGACCAGGAATTGGACCCAGTAAACATCACTATCCGATAATGCCAGTTCTAAGACCAGCCGGAGAGTTGTTGAAATATCTCAAGTATTGATTCGAGTGTTGTCCAGCTGGCAATCTCTCTATCCGGATTTTTCATGGACAGTGCGTATGTAGCAAGTATCCTTAGCAAATCACCTTTGAATCCCGCAACACCATGTATCTTATGTCCTGAAGATGAGAATGCTTGCACAGTAGCAGCATTTGCAGGTAGATTGAGGATTCTATCATTTTCTACTCCGCTGCCAAATGTAATGATACTTCCACTAAGGTCATCAAATCATCCTTCTCTCAGAGATGTTAGATATGTTGAACCCAAAGCCAAGTATGACAGGTCATACCGAGTCTTGCAGATTTTCCTGAAATCCGAATCTATCGAGAGAAGGGAGGCACGTTCTCGTATCTCTGTTTTCTTCATTCCAGTGAAACTACATTCGTAAGGAGGAATTAGCTCATCTTCTTTGAGAATGCCAAATCCTGCAGAAATTATAAACAGATGAACCTCGATTTTCGCTATTGTTCTAAGCAAGTCCACGGCTCCGACAAGTTCGCGGGATTGATTACCAGTATACATGCTCCGAGCTTCGCATGTCATTTTGGGAAAGATCTTGCACCATTTGCCGAGAGTTTCCTTTCCTATTAGGTCCTTACAGGTAGGAGCATCTTGTGATGTGAATTTCTTCCTTTTTCCACAACTGCCAATCACGAGGACCCTTATATCAAACCCACCCGTTTTTCGCTGTATAGACACTGATACTGCCGACTAACAAGAAATCGGCTAATTTGTATGAATGTATACGACACTAGGATGGTTTGTAGGCACCGTGTTCTTTTGCCCAGACGATTGTTTCAGGATCGCATCTCTTCAGTTCTCGCTCTGGAAACTCACTTAGGAGATTCCAACCGATATCCAAGGTCTGTTCAAAGGACCGGTTCTCAAACTCACCTTGTCCAATGAATTCCTCTTCAAATCGATCTGCAAACTTGAGATACTTCTGATCACGGTCTGTTAATGCTTCTGAACCCACAACTGCCACAAGGTCGCGAAGGTCTCTTCCCTCAGAGTATCCGTAATAGAGCTGTGCCTGGACCTCTCTATGATCAAATCGCGTCATTCCCTCACCAATTCCTTCCTTCATCAGTCTGCTTAGTGATGGACCAGGATCAATTGGTGGATAGATACCTCTTCTGTGGAGTGCACGTCCTACAATTGTTTGTCCCTCGGTGATATAGCCTGTAAGGTCAGGAATAGGATGGGTCATATCATCCTGTGGCATTGATAGAATGGGCATCTGGGTAATTGTACCCTTTCTTCCCTTAATACGACCAGCACGCTCGTAAATAAGACTAAGGTCAGTGTAGAGATAGCCGGGATAACCACGTCTTCCGGGAATCTCGGAGCGAGCTGCACTAATCTCTCGTAGAGCTTCTGCATAGTTTGTCATGTCTGTAAGAATAACCAGTACGTGCATATCAGATTCGTATGCAAGGTACTCTGCAGCGGTAAGAGCGGCTCTTGGTGTTATGATTCGCTCAATTGCTGGATCATTAGCTAAGTTCAAGAAAAGGGTAGTGTGTTCAAGAGCACCAGTTTCTTCGAATGAGCTGATGAAATACTGTGCTTCTGTGGCTGTGATACCCATTGCACCAAATACAATGGCGAAGTCTCCTTCCTCTCCTGGAATCTTTGCCTGGCGGACAATCTGAGCAGCAATTCTGTTGTGTGGAAGACCTGATCCAGAGAAAATTGGAAGCTTTTGTCCTCTGACCAATGTATTGAGTCCATCAATGACTGATAGACCAGTCTGAATTGGTTGACGTGGGTATTGTCGTGCATAGGGATTGATTGGTGAACCATAGATATCCCAGTGATCTTCTGCTGTCAATGGAGGGCCTTTGTCGAGGGGGTTTCCAGCTCCATCAAGGACTCTTCCAAGAATCTCTGTGGACACTGGCAATTTCATGGTTTCGCCAGTAAAGCGCGCTGAAGTGACTTCAGCATCAAGCCCACTTGTGCCTTCAAAGACTTGGATGACTGCACGGCCGCGACCTGTTTCCAATACTGTTCCAGTAAGAAGGTCTCGGTTAGGGGCTCTGATTTTTACGACCTCATTATAAGCTACATCGTGTGTATGATCGATAATAAGCAATGGGCCGCTAACATCAGACACTGTTCGGTAAATGATGGAGGACTCTTTTTTCATCACAAAATCCGCCTAAGGCTATTTCTGAACTTATAGAGCCGAACTAATGGTTCCCTTGTTTTAAGAGTTGCGAAGTGTAATAGAGCGTCTAAATCCATGGAGCAACTTGCAAAAATGCCAGAATTGGTGCAAAAATCAGCGCCCTCACGATAAGAGAATAGCCTCGTGATTTCAAGTCACCAGAAGAGGGTGTAAAGTATAATATCGCACCTAGCAAAATGCAAATTGCCACAACAATGTCACCAATTGTGACCATCAGTGCAACCATCTGGGTTTCGTAGATACCGAATAAAGCGTACCAAGTTGACTGGGCGCTCTCTATAGATAACAATCCGAGTCCTGCAGAATTGGCTAAGAAGTTTGCAAGCGTCGGACCTACAAAGTATAACGCAACTCCGCCTATTACCAGCAGCTTTGAAAAACTATCACTAAGACCTGTGGTATAGATTATGAATCCAAGTAAGATGAGAATTAGGAAACCATTGACTGCAAATGCATAAACCATGTTAAGGACCCATTCCATTGCATCTAACCACTCGGGTAAAGGACCCATATCATAGGGCAATTGCATTACAAGTGCCATCAATAGATCAAGATTCATTTGCCTCACGCAAATGAGTCAGAGAATTACAATATAATCGCCACTCATCTTAGATCTTTCTTGAGTTTCTCAAAATCAGCCCGCATCACATCCTTGAGTTCAGGGTTCCTGAGTGCAGCAGCTGGATGATAAGACATGAAGTAGGTACGGCCCTTGCCTTCGTAAAAGCGACCATGTGCATCTGCAAGTTTCCAAGGACCAATTAGATTGGAGATGGCAACTCCACCAACTAACACTATGACCTGGGGATTGATTGTTTCAATCTGTCTTTCGAGATAGGGCATACACGCTTCGCTCTCGGATTTTTTGGGAGTGCGGTTCTTTGGAGGCCGGGACTTCAGGATTGATGTGATGAACACTTCATCCTCTGCTAGCCCAGCTTCTGCAATGAGTGACCGGAGAAGCTTTCCAGATCTTCCTACAAACGGACGGCCGGTTTCATCCTCCTTGGCTCCAGGTGCTTCACCAATAAACATAACCTTGGCATTTACAGGGCCTTCACCGGGAACCGCATTGAGTCTGGTTTCGTGTAAGGCGCACTTTTTACATGATTTGATCTCATCATGAATTTGTTTGAGGTCCTTTTCGCGTGTCATCTTCAACACTACATAGTCACACCTAGATAAAAACCACTTTACTGGTTTTGTCTGAGTATTATGTACTAGTAGTGATTACGCCACTCTCGGATAGTTCCTTGTAGAGAGCCTCAAATTCTCGCTCCATCTTTGCCTCCAAGGCATCCATGGAAGTGCCATAGCTATCCCAAGGAGCTAACTTCATTCTAGCAATGTTATCTAGACATGAAAACTCCAAGATTCTCCGTACACTAACACCAAGGCCTACAGCCTCAGCCATCTTCTTGGCGAAAGTGATGATTATCCTCAGCATTCGATAGGTCTTGCCGATTGGCGAGTATGTATCAATTTCGTGCAACGCGCTCTGCGTAAGGAAATCCTCTTTGATCATTCTGGCGGCTTCTAGGGTTGCACGTTCAGACTCTGGAAGCGCGTCAGGTCCAACGAGCTGAACAATTTCTCTTAGTTCTTGGTCCTTCTGTAGAAGAGCCATTGATTCTTTAACCAAAGTAGGCCAGTCATCACCAAGCTCTTTCTTGTGGTAGCCTTCAAGAGTCGTATGATACAATGAGTAGCTTTCTAGTACGTTAATGGCTGGGAAGAATCTTCTTGCAGCCAAATCTTTGTCCAGAGCCCAAAACACTTTGACTATTCGTAGTGTTGCTTGTGTAACGGGTTCCGAAAAGTCACCACCTGGAGGTGATACTGCACCACAGATTGTGATAGAACCAGTTCTATCATCAGAACCTAGAGTCTTCACACGCCCACCGCGTTCATAGAATTGTGCAAGTCTTGAGCCGAGATATGCTGGATAGCCCTCTTCAGAGGGGAGTTGTCCAAGACGGCCTGATATCTCACGAAGAGCTTCAGCCCATCGAGATGTGGAGTCTGCCATAAGAGCCACATCGAGACCCTGATCCCGGAAATATTCACCTAGTGTGACTGCAACATAGATTGATGCTTCACGGGCTGCAACAGGCATGTTTGATGTATTAGCAATCAGAACTGTACGTTCCATTAGAGGACTTCCGCTCTGTGGGTCATTAAGGTGAGGCCACTCTTCAAGAGCCTCAGTCATCTCATTTCCTCGTTCGCCGCAACCAACATAGACAACCACCTGAGCGTCAGCCCACTTGGCGAATTGATGGAGTGTTACAGTATTATGTAAAGTGAAGGGATGAGTGCCACCGATAAAATTGTGTGCCTTTTCCACAGTTAGGTCAAAGACAGGCGTTTCTTCCTCAAATTGTTCTATTCTCTTTATAGGGTCAAAATGGACTTCATCAGTCATCTCGAGAAGTGTATGCAAAGAATCATGTAATTCTTCATCCAGATTTGGAACATGTTTTCCAACGACATCTACAATTCGTTGAAATGTACTAACCGTAGGTACTTCTCCCAACTTAGTATAGTTATGAAGTCGTATCCCCTCATATTTGCGAAAGGCATCATGACCGTCTGAGTCGAGTCCAAGATTGGATAACACTCCCAATGTTGTATGAGACAGTGGAATCAGGTCGGTCCCGATAAAATGAGAGGATGCAGATTCTTGGTAGTCGTATAATGAACGAAGTTTATCGTAATCAAAAACACCATGCTCAAGAAACAAGTCTCCTAGGCATACCGCATTGATACCATCAAGTTCTAGAAAACCAGAACCAGATTTAATGCGTGATCTATAGAGTAAGCCTAAGCGCGTAAGTAGGTAACTAAGGTCAATATGTAATTTCTTGCTTGCGGTGGAGAAGCTAGCAGTATATCGTGAAAAGGACCCATCACCAGCAAAATACCCTGTCAAGAAATGGATGGCGGTGCTAATTGGAGATCTCATAACACTGAACGGTATCCGGACGTTGTACGTCTTCTTGGAACCTGGAATGCCCAAGTAGTAAAGATACTCTTGAAGACCTGCATTCCTGACGTAAGCATATGGAGTCCGATCGTGAGAGTCCTGACCGAACGATGCATCTAGGTTAAAGAGTATCTTTGTGAGTTCTGCGAATCTATCGAGTATCTGATCAGATGTGTTATATAGAAAGATACCACCCTTAGCACCTTTGATGTGTCCATCAGCTACAAAGAGCCCTAACCATTCAGCAAGCTCATGTGTCATTGCATCAGGAATTATAAAAGGACTGGATGAGCTACCCTTCTTGACTAGGCTGACTGCTACTCTAGGAATTCGAGCGAGATTCGCTAGTTTCTGCAAAAATCGAAGAGTTGGTCTATTCTTCCTCTTCCAAAATCCAATGAAAACATCATAACTAACATCAAGATCATGGGCAATTTCCTTTAGTGACAGTTTATTCATTAGAACCTGTATTGTATCAACCATCCAGTCAATCGCGGCTTCATCAACAGCCCGAAAATCCAAATGGATTTCATATGCATCGAACCTGATGTCATCACCTTGAAACGTAATCTTTCTGGGAACAACCAAATAGTCACCTACTTCTAAGCGACGAGATTCTACCTCTTCAACGGTATCACCATTGAATCTGAAGAGCTTATGAATCGGTGTAACGGTAACATGTCTACCTGAGCGGGTGGTCACTCTAACAAGATGCTTGGTTGTGCCCTTGTAGATGTGTGTTGCGTTGTGTGGTGAGTAACCTACCCCATCAAAAGAGAGAACACGCAAGGGTGTCTTTAATTGAACTAGACTTTCTTCTTCGTTATCCTCAATTAATATTCCCTCTGGAGCCTTTTCTTCATAAAGTTCCTGTATTGTAACAAGAGAACCATCCTCAAGAAGGATAGGTGTATCGCCAAGGACACACTTTCCAGTACCAAAGCCACCGGGAATAGCGCCTGTACCACCTTTTGCCTGAGGCATAAACGTATCAATAACTCTTTGACCTGTGATAAGAGGCACTGCAAGTGGTACTCGTTCTTTGAATGGTCGCCCTATACGTACTGGGGTTCTCTGCATCATCATGACTTCATGAATATCACCATGAACATCCTTCACCTTGCAGATGGTTTCGATGACCGTGTATTCGCCTTTCGATGCAATCTCAGTAATCTCACCCTCGATATTGTGAGGAATCATGATTTTTGAAGTAATGATGCCTGTTTCCGGAACTTCTCCTATGAAATCGCCTGATTCAACCTTGTCGCCTGCCTTAGCAGTTGGATTGAACTCCCATTTCTTTTCTTTATCAAGTCCTTCGAGGCTCAGCCCACGAGTGATGAAATCACCGGATAGCTCCTTTAACCCTGGAAGGGGTCTCTGTATGCCATCATAGATTGACCCTATGAGACCAGGGCCTAACTCGACTGAGAGAGCATCACCAGTTGCTACGACTGGTTCACCAGGTGCAACTCCAGATGTTTCCTCATAGACCTGAGCAGTGAATTCCTCATCTCCTACCTCGATGACTTCACCAATTAGCTGTTCATGTCCAACTCGAACAACTTCATACATTCTTACTGCTGGGAGTCCAGCACATCTTACGACTGGTCCTGCAAGGCTTACAATTCTGCCAACTTTTTCGGTCACACTTGGTCACTCCATGATCAATGTGGGATTATACCTTTATCTCAATGCCAACAGCCCGGCGTATAAGTTCCTTCAAGACTGTTTCATACGCACCAGTAGACCCTTGTCTATCAGGTACTAGGAGAATCACAGGTACAGGTGCTTCGGAAAGTTCAAGGATTGTTTCCTCAACTTCCGTAGCAAGGGGTTCTGTGATAATTATCAAACCCATTTCAGGGTCTCTAAAGTAGTCAAGCAAAGATTTTCTTGTTTCTTCAGGGCTTTTTGGTATAGAACTCTCTCTAACACCAACCATCCGAAAACCAGTAACAGTATCTCGATCGCCGATGACTGCTATCTTATCGCTGACCATAGGACCCACTCACAGCGAATCAGCCAGACCACTAAAAAGCATTTGCAAAGCTCGATTTGGACGGTTTGAATCATCCTGCGAACTGCAAAATAATGTCCTTTTCGTCTATGAGAGTCCAGCAATAGTTACACTTGAGCTTTATCGGGTGGTCCGAAACGACTTCATACTTGGCTTCTATTGGTTCTCGCTCCTTGTTTGTTACACATCTCGGATTAGGACACTCAATTACGTTGGTGATTGTATGGGGTAATACGACACGTGTCTTTTTCTCTACCTTATAATCACGAATCGTGTTTATAGTTGCATCAGGAGCCACTAAGGCAATTTTGTCGACTTCGCTATCCTTAAGATGCCTATCTTCAATTTTCACAATATCTTTGGTTGCAATTCTTGAGCTGGAGATGTTCATGCCTATCGAAACAACACTACCTTCTTTTCCAGTAATGCCAAGAATTTGAAGAACATCCAGCGCTCTACCTGCGCTGATGTGATCAATCACTGTTCCTTCTTTGATTTTTACAATTCGAATTTGGGTTTCGTTTTCATGTGTCAAAGCAAGCACCAACTTGATTTCTGCTCGAACAGCACTTCGTTTTAGACCTTCCCATAACTAGGTGGTGCGTATAGGATGGATTGAAGCGAAGGTTGATATGGATAACTTTCAGAAGCGCTCACAAGCAAGACGGTGAGATGAATTGGTCCTCGAAGGTTTAGGCAAATCACTGAACTCAGCACTGAAGAAGCTGTTTGGAGCAAGTGTAATAGATGCAGAGCTAGTCAAAGAGCTCGTTAAGGATATTCAACGTGCATTGCTCATTGCGGACGTTGATGTCACACTTGTCAAGGCAATAACTGAAAGGGTGCAAGAGAAAGCTTTGGATGAAAACTTGCCTAAACGAATCTCTCGTCGTGAGCATATTGTGAAAGTTGTCTGGGACACTCTAGCATTCTTCCTTGGAGAGAAAGCAATCCCGCTCAAAATCAATCCTGGAAAACCCAATCTGGTAATGATGATTGGTATTCAGGGTTCAGGAAAGACAACAACAATTGGAAAGCTTGCTCGATACTATCAGAAGAGAGGTATTAAGACAGGTGCAATTTGTGCGGACAATTTCAGACCTGGAGCATACAGTCAGCTGAAACAGTTAGCTGAGAAATCCAATGTCCCATTCTATGGTGATGAACAGGAAAAGGATGCTGTAAAACTCGCAAAGAATGGATATAAGATTATGAAGGAAAAGGGTGTTGAGCTTATCCTTCTTGACACCTCAGGTCGACACCGCGAGGAAACTGGACTCATCAAAGAGATGAAGGACATCTCAAAAGGGGTCAAGCCCCAAGAAATTGTACTCGTTATTGATGGAACCCTAGGACAGCAAGCAAGCGTTCAAGCAGGTGCTTTCAAGCAAGCGACTGAAATCGGGTCAATTATTGTGACAAAACTAGATGGTGGTGCAAAAGGAGGTGGCGCACTCTCAGCGGCCGCAGCTACTGGTGCCCCAATCAAGTTCATTGGAACAGGAGAAGGGATGGATGCCATCGAACCCTTCAACCCTACCAAGTTTGCAGGTAGACTTCTCGGTATGTCAGATATTCAAGGGCTTGTAGATAAGGTCAGAGAGGCACAGATTGAGGTTGATGAAGATGCCACCATGCGTATAATGAAGGGCAAGTTCACCCTCACGGACATGATGGCACAACTAAAACAGCTCAAGAAAATGGGCCCCATTGGTAAGGTCATGGAAATGATGGGGCTCCAATACAAGTTACCCGAGGACATTGCATCTGTGCAGGAAGAGAACCTGAAACGCTTCGAAGTCATTATGAATTCGATGACGAAAGCTGAACTTGATGAACCTAAGGTGATCAAGGCATCACGAGTGAAACGAATTGCACATGGATCTGGAACATCTGTAAAGGATGTACGAGAACTCCTCAAGCAGTACGAAAACATGAAAAAGATGATGAAACAGATGGGTAAGTCCCGCAAACGTGGCGGCAGGGGAGGATTCCCCAACATTCCTGGAATGCCAGGGATGTAACACTTTGGATTTTGGATGTGAGCACTAGTGCGTAGTTTTCTAGTACTATTTGATAAGATGCCCATTGACAAGGCAACTGTCAAGAAAGGGGAGAATGCACCACAGGTTGTCATAGCTGCTCGATGTGTAAATGTTGGTCTCTTTCTTTCCAATGCTCTCAGAAGGGATGTGGAGGTTATCTTCGGAATTCATAATGAGGGCATTTTGAATACAATCAGATTTCGGGGAGAAACGCTCAGAAGAGTGTCACCTGACGAAAGATCGATAGCATTCTTTCTTCTGAAGGCATCTGTTGAATTGGATAATTTGCTAGAGGGGTCCGAGCGTACTATGGATAACGGGATAATTGTGAAACGAACCACACTAGAACGTTTAATTTCAGAGTGGTCTTATGGTCAAGTCTTTGCCGCAGTAACAGAGTCGGATTCGTCAATTGGAGATGTAAAAACTTCAGATGGCCTCTTTGTTTATTCATGCGGCAAGAATTCTTTGCCAATGCTTAGAAAATATGGTGCTTTGAAACGTCCAACAACTGCTGAGAAATTCATTCTGGACGTAAACATTCATTTTGATTCGCGAAATTAGCCTACTAAGAAATAGGTAAGCTTCATAATGGTGTCTTGAGAAACTATAGTTGTATCTTAAAGTAAAGGTGTCCAGATTTGCCAACCAATGTTACTCCCGAATTTGATAAGCAGAGGCAGATATACGAGGATACCGAAGGTATCGAAAATAGGATTGTCGAACTAGAGAAGCTCCTATCCTTTATTCCTCGGCATAAGGGTGCTGAAAGGATGAAGGGCGACTACCGAAAGAAGCTTGCTCTATTGAAGGCGCAGCTAGATAAGCAGAGAGAGCAAGACCGCGCGCGCCGAGGCGGCGGAGGTTCTGATGAGGGAGTCGTCAGAAAGGAGGGTGCCGGTCAGGTATGTCTTGTTGGTGTGACCAACTGTGGCAAATCAACTCTGATTAATGCAATCACAAACGCTGAATTTGAGGTTGCAGATTATCCATTCACCACTCCGATTCCAACTCCAGCAATGTTATCTTTAGAGGATATCAATATCCAGTTAGTAGAGATTCCTGGATTCTTCAAAGGTAGCTATGATTCGGGGATAGGAAGACAATCCCTGGCGGTTGTGCGAAACACTGACTGTATTGCGATTCTTGTGGATCTCTCTCAAGATATCGATATGCAGATGACTATAATTCTAGGCGAGCTGGATAGATCTCGTATCAGACTAAACCGAGAGAAATCCGCTGTCAGAATAGAGCGTGTTGGATTGGGCGGTCATCAAATCTATGGCGTCCAGTATTACGAAGGAACTAGGGATGATGTAATCGATTACCTTACAGCTCGTAGGATCACCAACATCATCGTTAGATTTCAAAAGCCTGCAACTCATCAACAGTTTGTCGATGCTATGGATACAAGCGTAGCATATGTCCGAGCACTTGTTGTTGCAACAAAGGGAGATGCAACAGGTTCAAAGGAAAGATTCGAAGAGCTAGAAGAGAAATACGGAGAAAGATTCGAGATAATCCCCATATCAGCTAAGAGGAACGAAAATCTGGATGGAATGGCTTGGGCGCTATACGACCGTTTGGATATCTTGCGGATCTATACGAAAATCCCAGGGAAGAAACGAGAGAATAGGCCAATTGTGCTTCCGGTAGGTTCAGTAGTTGAAGATGCGGCAGCTAAGGTCCACAAAGAGCTGTTTGTTGAGAGATTCAAATCAGCCGCCATTATCCGGGACAATGACAAGATAAAACGTAGGGTCGTTGGACTCAACTATCCCCTTGCAGAAGGAGATGTTCTTCAGCTCGCTCATAGATAGAATTCCTAGGGGTATCTGTGATGCAAGAAGAACCGGAATATGGCTTTCCAGATCTTGTAGTTGTTTTAGTAGGGCCAGAAACTCCCGGAAATGTTGGGTTTGCAGCAAGAGCCATGGCCAACTTTGGCGTAAGCAGATTAAGAATCGTTGGTAATGATATTAGAAATGACCAGTTTGCTCAGATATTCGCAGTGCGAGCGCATGCGATTCTGGATAATGCGGAGATATTTCCCGATTTGGCTTCTGCTTTGAAAGATGTTGAAGCTGCTTGGTCAGCTACAGCAAGGAAAGGTAGCAATCATAGTGTCACCAGAGCGGTCATTCCTCTGGAGGATTTGCCAAATCCCAAGTCCCTACCTGCAACTGTGGCAATCGTTTTTGGAAGGGAATCCGTTGGTCTTACCAATGAGGAAGTTGCCCTTTGTGATATTGCTTTTGAAATCCCAACTTCTCCAGATTATCCAAGCATGAATCTGAGTCATGCTATTGCTGTAACAATGTATGAACTCCATAGGAAATACGCGCAGAAACCTGAACGCAGACCAACTGACCTTCGACCTGCAACCAAAGAGGAGAGAGAACAGGCAGCTTTCTTCATGGATGAATTGATTGATCAGACTAGAATCAAGGATTTCAGAAAACCAATTGCCAAGCAGGTCTTCAGAAATCTACTCAATCGAGCATACATGAGTGGTCGCGAGGTTGCAACACTTACAGGTGTAGTTAGGAAATTAATGGAACTTACAGAAGATAATGAGGAGTAGTAGCCATCTTTTTGTTTGCCCCTTAAGCTTATATCAAGCCAATGAGATAGCGTTACCAATATCCTTCTTGGAAGGGGAGATGTGCCTATGCCGAAGAAGAACGCGAAATCCAGAATTTCGATTGTGCTAATTATGCTACTTGTCATTTCCAATATCTCAACACTTGTTTATTTTCTCTATGGGGACGATTCGGTCGCTTCAGAGGATGTTCCCAATGAAATTTGGGATTTGACAGCAACTGATATCGAAAATCATATTGGAAAAATCTTGACAATTCGAGGATATTTCGTCATAGCTGGAGCATATCCATTACTCGTGTCAGATCTTCTCTATTATGCGAATAACTCGCTAGAATCGGGCAACTATGTCATGGTGACAGGAGTGGTACCAGAAGCACTGGTCGAGGTTGCAGGTGCGAAAGTAGACATCAAGGGCCAAGTAAGCTGGGCAGGTTCCTCAGAGGAAGTCCTCGGTGTAAGCTGTATCGAACATACTATCGTAGAGCAGGGTTTGGTAGAAGCGGGATATTATCAAGATCTACTAGTCTCAGCGGATATACTTCAAGACCTGATACCCATAGATTTTGACGCCAACAAATATGCAGTGATATTTAGTGGTGGGATAGAGCCAGGCAAAGATTACACACGATATTGGAACAATATCAACTGGATGTACTTCATTTTGTTGATGCATGGATACGACCCGGAGAACATCTATGTAATCTATAGAGATGGTGTAGGAAACAATCCGAATCCTCCTGTAAATTATCCTGCAACCCATGCATCACTTGAAACCGTGTTTGGTATTCTAGAGGATGAATTGGGTTCTAGAGATCAGCTTTTCATATACACAACAAATCATGGTGGTTCCGGTGGATTAAGCCTCTGGAAACCATTAGATAGTGGCTATGTATCCCATGCAGAGTTCAAGGGATATATTGAGAATATTGTATGCGACCGAATGATTATCGTCATAGGCCAATGCTTGTCTGGAAAGTTCATTGAACACCTCAGCGCTTCGAATCGAGTCATTATCACAGCTTGTGATGTGGATGAAACTACATTGATGTGTGATACTGAAGGTAATTGGGATGAGTTCGCATTCCATTTCATGTCAGCTCTTATCCAATTCAGTATCAATAGTGATGGAACTGACATTCTTGCGGATATGAGTGGGGACGGTCTTGTCTCCATGGCGGAGGCATTCAATTGGGTTGCGGCAAGAGACTGCAGACCGGAGCATCCTCAATATGATGACAATGGAGATGGTGAAGGTTGGCCAATGTTTGTTGTATATATGCCAGGTCAAAGTCTAGGAGCTAGTACATTCCTATAGAACCTATTTCTTACATTTGATGTGAGTGAACATCAACAAGAAACTTCTGTGTTCCACCTCTCTCTTGCCAGTGTCACCACCTCTTCGCAAATTCCATGAGGATTTGAAAAAATTAGCAAGAGCATTGTCTATAATCATCGAGATAGGATTCCTCCTACAGACCTGGCCTCTTTCTCCTGTACTGATGCTGATTCATCACTTCCAGTGACAGCGAGAGTTACCACAGTTCTTTCCACGGCAGGGTCATTATCACCCTTCGCAGCATCATCACTGAAGCTCAGAAGACTCGATTGAGCATGGTGAACGGCCGCGGACTCCCTAGACTCTGATGAGGAATCTATAGTTGGGAGTAAGGACTTCCCTCTTGACAATCTCTTCGAGATTCTCTTTTGGGCTTTCGGACGCGCACATCGATCGGTTGTTACTCGAACAACTACTCTGGTCCACAGATCTAGTCCATTCATGTAATCTAGCTTAGAACCGAGCTTTTAAACTCATAAAGACCTCTCTGTTGAAGAAAAATATGATTGTGTGCGATTGATGAGAAAGGAGAAACTGATCAAGAGATAATTGAAGAAACTATTCACATGGTTCTTTAGATTTTTCTCTACATTCCTATAATCCATTGTCAGCAATTACAACATACCATCTGCTAACATGCAAATGGCTTATCAGAGTAAAGGTTGGCGATTATTCTACACCATAGCCCAGCCGTCTTCGGAGGTCTGGATCAATCTTGTCAAAGACTATCTTACAGGGTGTTGGAAGTTTTGGTGAGGCTTTCCCGAGGGCAATTCTAGCATTTTTGATGTGTTCGGGATTTGTTCTGATGGTTATGATTGCCTGGTTACGCTTGATTCTGGCTGCAGAACCAATAACCTTACCCCATGCTCTTCGCATTCCATCCTGCACTCGGTCTGCACCTGCTCCGGAGATCATCTTGTTCTCTCGGAGGTAGTGCAAAGGTGCCACACGGATTCGCAAGTGGTAGTTTTTCCTACCGACTGTCTTGGTCATGTGACGATTAGAAGCAATACGAACCGCCTCAAGTGCCTGATGGCGAATCTGGCATCTCTCTAGACCAATCAGTGACAATTCGACCGGAAATTCTCCACCATTATTACCCATGTCATAGCTCACAATTCTTGGAGCTGGCTGCCTGTGGATATATTTGGTCCTCACAAACGGAGGTCGGTCGCATTCTCGGTAACAATGTCCCGGACGTTTTCCCATTATAATCACCTGATTGATTGGTCTTGAGTCTAGGCGACTCAACGAGTCGCTTGAGAGTTTGAATAAAAGGATTATGGCATGTGCCTTTGATAGATCAGTAAGAGCTCAATTGACGGTATCATCTTCAGATGAAAATACAGAAGTGCGACATATTTGTGCATCGACAATCCTAGGAAGTTCTGATATATCGACTCCATCTGCATGAAGTGTCAGCATCTTTCTTATCGAACGTCTTAGAATCTCTTCCACTTTTCTTGTGAGTGAGCGAATATTCTCTGAGGATTTATTCAGTTCCTTGGAGATTTTTACTCTCTCTACTCCATGAACAATTTTACTTCGAATTTCATATGCTAATTTGACTTGTTTGAATATAGCATCACGCTCTTGGCTATCGGAACCAATGAATACAGCTGTTCGAAGAGATAAACGGTATGAAAGCTCGTTTGTTTCATGCAAAAGCAGCGATTCAAGCGCAATCATAAAATCAATTAGCTTATCCTCATATTCAATGCGTTCTTGACCAAACTTGAATCTTCGTAAAGCAACGCTAAGATTAGAGGGTTTTGCATCTTCAATCATCTGTGATGCGATTTCTTTGAGTGCAGGAATTTCATCCGAAGATAATTTGTACCTGTTTTCTGATGACAGGGAAGTGTTTGATGAAGGCCCGAATCCAGAGATTGAAAATCCCCAGTCAAACAACCAATCTTTGTGACGTGTGAGTATACCGCGATTAACAAATAATCCAGATTTCAAAACTCTCAGTGCATCAAGTATGTAATCACACTTCGCATAGAAAACAAAATCCATCTCCGGTTTTTCTTCAGTAGGACTGATTGTTTTCTCAAGTTCAGCCACTCTTGTAAGACCATACCTCAAATCCAGTAAACTGAATCGAGGCGACATCCCCCCGAAATCAGGATAGGTATGAACTAATGTAGAGAGAGTTTCGTCGGAAATCCTTTCAATGCTCCACCCATCAATCAATTCATATTTTTCAGAATCCAATATCAGGTTTTCAAGAGGTACTATAACTTGTATCAGTGTTGTCTTAGACTCAAATGATGCCATCATGTTCAAAAAGGCTGAATCAAATTTCGATTGATCAAGTTTGAACGTGTCATGAATCGCATATAGTCCGCTCAGAAAATTATGAAGAATGTATTTTGATGAGAGTCGGATAGAGGTGCTTTGAATACTAATCCATGATCCCAATACAGGCGCAATCGTAGAATTAGTTTCTATCGCCATTATACAGTTAGACCAATGGCTGAGCGATTGAATCCGTTCACTCTCTATCGAACTTAGCAGATTCAAATCAATTTTTGAACCAGTACTCATTCTTGCACCAGAACCCAATTCTTTCATTGATAATTCGATAGTTTGTTTTGTTGGTAGCGGCGCTCCAGAATTGACGTATTCTGAGAGAACATTGAAAATGTCATGTACTAGCTCTTTCAGATTCTGCTTCATTGCTTCGTTTTCGTCCATACCTACCGACAAACTCATTCCTCACTCAACAATGTGTCTATGCCTTAGCATATCTAAGTTCTTGTAATCAGAACTCGGTTTTGGGTAGCATAAAAGTCACTGATAGTCTATAGAATTGAGAGTGTTATGTCCATTTGGGACTAGAAGTCTAGGTTTCGTTCCCATACAATTGGCCAATAGCACAATGATCGAGGTTTTAGACAAAACAGAGGACGAGGTTTCCTTGTCCTCACCAAATCCGGTGATGGATATGCGAACGAAGGTCAATACGTCAAAGAGTGGCGGCTCAATACTTGCGGAGATTACCGAAGGATTCTCAACCTACAAAGTCGCGGTACCAATGCCTCTTGCTCTGAACTTCTTTCTGGATGGCCTAATAGCTTCTCTGGGTACTTTGACTGAGAAAAAAGAGGTTCAAGAAAGAGTAGCATCCAAACAGGGGCAAAAGGCAGAGATTCAAGAGAAGCTCAAACTCGCAATTAGGCTCTACGAAGACTTCCTAGGAAAGACTGGCAGGTAGTGGCGTCTTTGAATGAAATTGCCAAGACCATTCGTTCGAAGTTACTTGGCAGGTACTACAAGACTGCGGCCTTGGGATGGTTTGAGCCCAAGTCACTTCACTGGGCAAAGATAGTGACTCAAAGCAACCATTGGAAATGGATTAGAGCCGACAAGGGCATTAGGAGAAAGCTACTCATAGAACCACCACTTCATGTGTATCAAACGGTTCTTGGGATAAAAGCGAATGATCCTCCAAGGGGAAATGGTACGTCTGGTTATTTCTTTGGAGGGCAATTACTATTCGACTTGGACTTTCTTGACAAGTACAGACCATTTTCATTGTGGGGCATTGTTGATGCAGTTGATAGGATTGGAGAATTGAAAGAGTGTGCATCTGATTTTGGATTAGGAAAGATTGAACGGGTCATGTTCAGTGGGTCACGCGGTATTCACGTTTCATTCAAGGACACCAACCAAGTATCAATCCCACTCGATAAGGAATCTGAGAGGTGGAGGCTTCGTTCCTTCAAGAGAACTCGTAAGCAGATTGCTAGAAGTATAGGATACTGGTGTAAAGGGTGGGACTGGAAGGTGACATCTGATATCTGGAGGGTATCAAGAGTTCCTTTGAGCATTCATGGATTCAGTAGCTTGAGGGCAATCCCACTATATCCACCGTATTCGATGAGTCATGTTAGAGAACAGATGTCCAATGCAACAGTTTTCTCACTTAATCAAAGAATCAAAATCAGAACAACGAGAGCAACGCCTTCTTTCTCGTTCGTTGATGGAGAAGTGTATGGTCCTTATGGCAAAGGATGGGCAACCAAACTCCCCATTTCAGTCGCACTTCATTTGATATGGCAGGGTTATGCCAAGCTCCGTGACATGGGGCCAATCTCGATAGGTAGGTGGTTCTCAGAAGATTGGCAAATCCTTTTCAGATACGAGGCATCAAGTCCGAGTATGGGTTTGAGTCTAAAGGAGGGACTCAAAGGTGGTTGAGGGTTGTTCATGCGGTAGAAGGTGCTCCGACTGTCCATACGAAAGTATCTGTGGAGGTTGCATAGAAGACAGATGTATCCACAACAAGAAAAGCACTCGAAGCGAAGCTAGTTGCTTATTCAGCGATCTTAATGGATTGTCATGTAGTCACAAAGTCGATTTGCCTTCTAATTTCGAACTTGCTCCACCATCAATGCTTGAAGATGCTGTCAAAGAATTCCAATCATGCTCTATCGAACCCGTACCTAAGGAACGACATTTCCCATTGGTAATTCCTGAAGTTTCTAACGTTTCCCCCACCACTGCAAGACTAGGAGTCTGGCCTGATGAGGGTAAATGGGCAAATCCGTTCATGGACATGATTGCATGGGATGTTACAGGAAACCTGTTTGATAAACCAAGAGGCGCTCCATGGGTCTTTGAACCGGATAATTGTGGATCTTATGATTGGAAAGAGATACTCGGTCCTGAGAAGAATTGGATACATGATATCCTTCTCATTGATCGACTGCCTGATAGGATTGCTCTTCAAACGCCGCCGACTGCATCTATCGTTCTACTACTAAACAGGCTTCAAACGTATTATCCATCCTTGCTTTATGATGACGATGCACCATATCCTTGGCTCGTATCTCATGGATATCCGAGCTATATCAACTGGCCACCAGCATGGCACTTCAATTTAGGAATAAGGATGCTATCAAGTCTGCTTGCATATTTGGTCAATCAGGAAGATGGCTATCTCAACATCGAACCTGGAGCAATGTATGCTGATGGAAGTAGAGAAACAACACAGCATCTGCCGCTGCCATATATAATGGGACCAAATGGAAAACATCTCTTATGGAACCCTGACGAGAGAACGAGAAAATACACAGAGATGGAATGGCCAAGATTTCCGGGGATAATACCATTCATTCCCGGTTCAGATACTGCACAAACGACGTGGTTCGCCAAGATGATGGTGAAAGCAGGGTTCTCGAAATTTGCTCTAGATGCCCTCAATTCAATTGGTCACGAGAACTTCAATGGTATAGACCCTGCAATTCAATCATTACGTGCTTCTGGAGCTGAGAATGTCTTGCTCTATGGACCTTATCCATTGCATATTCCATCAATGGAAAGACCAGTTCACGGAGTAAGCTATATTCCCAGTGCGATCCACATTGACCTGACAGACTTTCCTCCAAGATATTGGAGGGATACAGAGAAGCATGATTCAAAGGAAAAATGGACTGATATTCCATCGTATAAGACAACTCCACTTGGAGATTTGAGTGAGAAAGAATGGATAAGAAGGTGTGACTGTGATGCGTGTAGAAACGCCACAGTAGGAGAAGTAGATCCGCGAAGTATATTCCGATTTGGTCATTTCCTTAATGCGGTTGATGATTGGGTCTTCAAGGTTCAGGATTTGCCAGAGGATAAACCAACCTTTCCAAATGGTAATCAATGTCTTTGGTTCCAAGGTCCATCATACACCTCTTTCCGACAATGCATGCAATATCCATTAGAGTCGCTTTGTGAAAATCACTTTGGAATTATCAAGTCATTCAAGATTGATCCAACTAATGTCAAAATTCGATTGAGTGATGGTACACAAACAGGAGTACATTGTATTAGGTGGGGTACAAATGATGACCTCTACAAATGGATTGATGAATTTCCAGACTTAGAGGAGTAGTTCTGATGTCAGGTGGGAGCTCCTCAGTAGACCCTTATCATCATCCAGTAAAACCCAAACAAGAATCATCCTTGCAAAAGCCGAAAAGAGTAGTAATATCTCCATCAGGAAAGCGGAAATTTGTCTACGATTGTGCAGGTTGTGGAAAGGAATTTGAAAAGGATAGGCATAGACCTAGCCAGAAGAAATACTGTGGGGACGACTGTAGAAACAAGGCTTTCGGTGCCTTGGGGACTGCAAAGAAAGGACAGCCACGTTCGGAACAAGAGAAAAAGAATATGAGCAGAAGGCAGCAAGATGCTTGGCAAGACCCAGCCACAAGGAAACGTCGAACGGAGGGGATGAAAGGCGTTAAGAAGAAACCACCAATAAAACCAAGAAAGCAACCTAAGGTATACACTTACCCTTGCACTGGTTGTGGAAAACGCTTCAAAACAAAAAGAAAGAGGACTGGAAAGAATAAATTTCACTCAACAGGTTGCAGAAATAAGTGGCAAGGCACACAGAAGAAAGGAAAGACTGCAACATGCGCAAATCCAGATTGTGACAAGAAATTCTACAAAAAGGCATCAAGGAAGGACCGCAAGTACTGTGGACAGAAATGTGCCAAATCTGACCCAGCGTACTGGAAAAGAGTTGCTAACACCAAGAATAAGAAGTATGGCCGCAATTGGGAATGGGCGGGATGGTATGAAAAACGACCAGATAGGTCAGCGTGGGATCCAATTGCCAATGCTGCGCGTAAACGAGATAGTAGCCAGTGCCAAGGGTGTGGAAAGAAACACAAGAAAGGAGAGAAACGTTTTCCCGTCCATCACATTCTACCTAGAGCCAAAGGAGGGCCGGATGAACCTTGGAACTTGATAACTTTGTGTTCCAGTTGCCACAAGAAGACTGATGCAAAAGGAGGGCCTGTAAGATATCCATTTGAATCGCAAAGTAAGCTCCCAGATTTTGTAGGTCCTGATGAAGGTGAAAGTGTGCCATTTCTCTGATATCATGGGAAAAGGATTGTCAGGATAGGACCATAGAGATTGACTGCTGAATGGGCCACGCTACTGTGGACAATGTTTCGTGTTTTAGCGTATATTACCCCATAGAAACAACTTCGAATAAAACGGAATACTGAAGCCCCTACAAACACCGTAATGTCACCTGGAGTCCAGTGGATTAGTGCAAACAGAAACGAAGTGAAGAGGATTGCAGCTCTTTCTGAAAAATACCAACTAAGTCGTTCTTGGATAATACCACGGTAGATGAATTCCTCTAGAATTGGTCCAAAGACAATCAACAGGAAGATATACTCAAGAGGGTTCTGCGGGAGAGCAACGGGATTCTCTTGTATCAAACCCAACCAATTCTCAATGAAGTTGGAAACTGGCCGAACTAGAAAAACCAAACAGAGCGTCAAATATCGGGTACTGACAAATCCTTCTCGCAGATTGTCTTTGCGAACTCCGTATGTGGAATAATCAGTATCAATAAGGGAAATTCGAATGATAAAGTATGTGATGACTATTGCATTTAGAACGTAGTCAATGTCAAATCCCAGAAAAGGGAGGAGTACAGTTCCTGCGATGAGAACTGCCCCTTCTGCAGTTCGAAATTTCTTTGTGTTCCATAATTGTTCTTGTAGAAGGGATTCAGTTGTGTCCTCTATTTCTTCTCCGATACAATCACCCCTGATTTCTCATCATCAATGCCCATCTTCACAAGTATTTCTTTCGCCTTTGAACCGACCTTATTGGTAGGATATTTTCTGCCAATGTTCTGCAACATCTTCAGCATATTTTCAAACTCTGAATCATTCTTGTATCTCAAGAGATTAGATGCTACTTTATCTGTGTCTATATTTGGTGATTTAAGTAACACATCTGTCATAACCTTCTTCAGTTCTATAGCAGGAAGATTGGTTTCAACTTCAAGTATGAGAGAACGAACATGAGGGCTGCTATCTTTGATGTATGTCCTAGGAAGTATGCCCCATTCAGTTGCAGCCTTGAATACTACTAGAGGGGAAATATATTTTCTATCAACCGCTCTTTGCAGACACAGAATCACATCAAGCACTAAAAGTCGTTCATGACCACGAAACTTGCATATTTCGTCGCACTCGTCGGTCTTATCATTCATGAAATATGGAAGTTCAGCAAGAGCTTGAAGAACAAGGGGAGTCAATTGCGAAATAATGTTCTGTGAGATGATCGAGAAAATATCTTCCCATGACTCCATTGAATCCCATTTGCTGAGAAAATCTCGAAGATTTGAGTTCCAAGTTTTATGGGGATCCATGCTGATTTCCTTTTCAACCTCAATAATCGCATCCAGAACGATTCTCTTCGCCATTCCAAGATAATTGGGAGGATGCACTCTATCAAAGTTGAGTATAACGCGACCAGTAATTAAACCTATAATCTTTGTTCGCTTGTGAGCCCAAATGATATCTGTAACCAGAGAGTTGAAACTGTCAATTAGCAAGTTTCGATTATATCCAATAATCTGAGATTCCAAGAAGCTTGTCAGCTTCATATCGAATCCATGCCAATCCTCACTATTTGCATGATTTGAAATTTCCTTCAACCATGGTTCGGTTTTGTTTTGGAACGAGCCTGCGCTTAGCTCTTGAAGAGGAAAGTATGATGGAGCCCCCCTAGGATAGCTGCCATAGGCTAGTTGCACCCCAAAAGATTCACGTCGACGAGCACTCGTACTTATAGTATCAAGCGTCCAAGAGCAAAACGAGAAACCCAGAACTCTCATTGGCCATGCTCTCTTTCTATAGAGAGTAATTAGCAGAGAAAGGAGAACTAGTGTGAGGGAAATAATATCGAAGATCAGAGTATATTCTGGTAGGTTGATTCGCAATACCAAGAATAATGGAGGTGTTGAAAATACAAGCCAAAACAGCTGGTACAGTCCTTCCATTTCTTCTTTTAGCAAAGGTGAACGAAGAGTTCTTCGAACCTCCTGCTGCAATGATTTCACTATGCTCCCTTCCTCTAGGAGTGCTTCTTTCCATGATTGCAGGTGCAGTATGGTATGCCCCATGTGAAAACGGATGAAGGTCCCCCTTTTGTATCTTGGAAGAAAACCTAGAAGAATTCTAAGAATGGTATATTCCTCTATGCGGAGTATCCAGAGGAATGCGGCTATGCCAGCAGGTGGTGTCACCAGAATAAGTGCCGTTTGAACATCTAGATTCAGAGGGAATCCTATTAATGTTATAAAAAGAGTCCAGTAGATTGACGCTACTCCTAGATATGCGGTATTAGATATTCTTGATGATCCCACTACTTGCATTACACTCAACTGAAATCCCCACCAATTATTTCCAATCCTGACTGTATTTCGCTATCCGTGAAGTCCTATTAATCTTCATACTCACTAGAATAACCACAACAAGAGCACTCTTGTTCATCCCATTCTTCATCGCTATCTTTGGTTGTGAAGCGATGAGTCCGAAGACCTATTGATTTACACTTTGGGCATTCAGTAGGCTCTCCAATTGTACCTACATACTCTCTGGAAAAGAAGAATCCAAAATCGTCGTCGTGTTCATCATCTTCGTTCCAAGTATATTCGTATTTCTTCTTACGCTCAGCCCAAAACGCTTCCTCTTTTGCAGCATATTCATCTGGTGAAACATGAAAACCAGTGGGTTTTAATGCGACTACCCAGTAACATCCACTCGATCTCTTCATTCGCGGATTGAAACTGAGTTTCACTCTCAGTCCACTAGGTCCCAAGAGAGTTTTAGCGGGAATACACTCCATTGTTGCATTGGGGTATCCTCTTTTTCTCAAATGAATCGCATATTCCGTCAAACAGTCAATTCGCTGCTGTACTGTTTCAGCATATGATGGTCTAGTAGATTTCCAGTATCTCATTATATCAGTGGACAGACCTCTGGCCCCGTTGTGAATAACCATCTGAATATCACGACAAACCGTGATCAAGTTCTCGAGTTTGTTATTGGTGTCATCTCCATCAATGTGGTGGATTTGTAAATTCTCTTCCAGACCAGTAACTACGCATTTGTTACCATCCCGTTCTAGAGCTGCTTTGCGTGCTTCGAAATATCCACTTTCCCTCTTTCTACGATGTTGGTTTCTTTTTCTAAGATTATTGCGAATTCTCTTGAAATCTGCACCATCTTTGCACTCCAGTACTTCGTAGATTATTTGATTTACAATCTCTCTTTGATAGTAGAATTCAGATTTTGATGTTATTTCAAATATCTCAGGAAATGCACCCCTTCTAATCTCATCAAGCCTAAATTCTTGCTCGAATAGATTCTTGATGGCATTTGCTTTCTCTTTATCATTCCATCTTGTTGCCTCTTCTTTTGCCTGTTCTGCTTGCTTTGTCCTAGATGCTGCAGTATACTCTCTCCGAGTACTAAACCCAAGGTGTGATAGAACTTGTTTCTCAGAAATTTTCATCGGAGTGTTTGGAAAGACAATAGGACATAATTCCCGTATGTCATATCCCTTGCTGAATAGTTCTTGAATTTGTCTTTCTTTATCAGTCATTACAAGCCCTCGCTCATACAAAACATCTTCTTATTATGTATCTATAGCTCGAATTAATTGAGAACCACAATTCCGATAGATATCCAATTTAGCGAATACTTCATAATCATCATTGCGTTTGGGAAGTATTGAGATAAATGCATCCAAGAGTCCTAAATCCAATTGTTGCTGATTTAAGAAAGAGTCTAACCACTACATATCATACGATCCCTCTTGATTTTCTCACTGAATCTTGGGTTGTGAAGTTCTTAGCATCATTTGATAATGAAATTTTCAATGACCTTTTTCAAAAACAGCATGAAAAGATCAATCTATTATTGTTAGAAGAAAGTATCAAATTGAGGGATATCAAGATCAATAATTTGGAGGGCTTATTCAATCTCGCGAAAGAAATAATCGAATCTGGCAAATACGATGTTGCGGAACTCAAAGAGGGGTTTGAGAGGCTTGTTTCACTAATAGCAGAAAAGAATTGGTTGTCAACACCTAGTTTGGCATGCTATGCAGTTTTTGGATTGAACGGAATAATATCATCTAATTTAATCGAGAATGCGAAGAGCTACATCAATGGATATTATGGATCGGATATTGTTGCGAGTGTATTTTCCCATCCAGAAATTCTATTGGCGTTTCCATCTGTAATCGGTTATGATGAAATCCAAACGAGATTACAATCGGATAGCGATGCTCTTGATTCTTCTAAAGCAAATGCTTTGTTTCTCTATATTATCACAAACTACTCAGATGATGGAAATCTAGTTCAGACGACTGAATCTCTTATTGAAACTACAGTTCAGGATTATGTAAAACAGACAGGAGAATTCAATTTTGCAGTTCAAGCTCAGGTCGGTTGTAGTTTTCTCAAACTAGGATTAAAAAAGGTCCATCTGTTGAACGAAAAGGATTACGCCAAGATTAGTTTGTATTTCCAGACAGAAACCACACCGATTTCTCGTAAAGTGGAATATGTACAAGAATTAATAATTCTAGGATGTGTTGCGGTCATCTTCTATTATGGGTTATTACCACTTGGTCCATTAATTGTCGATTTCTTCTCGCTAGCAGGGCAGGTGTCACCAGATTTAGCAGGTTATGTATTAACTATAATCATGGGAATTCTATTCGGAAGGTTTATAGCTCCAATTTTGCTTCCACAGTTGACTGAGTTGGGACGCCGGATTGTACCTGATATTAGGAGGGAGAAAAAATCTGAATAAGTGGGAGAGCCCAATCAGTATTAACTTGTCTTTTGGTGATATAGACGGGGAGTTAAGTTGCAAAAGTACTGAACTAATCACATCATTCAGTGATAGCGATAGGAAAATGGGAATTGTTGGTAAGTTCTTTGATTGCTTTAATTATCCAGTATTGGGATGGTATAGAGATAATCATCTACGATATCTGGGAGATACTAAGGATTTAGAGAATATCTTGGAGGAGTTTGAATCTGATTATGAAACTGAGTTTTCCCTATCTGAATCAGAAGAAATCTCTCTACCAATTGACAATCCTGAATTAGTAGGAACTCTTTCAAATCTATTGAATAAGAGATTTGCAGATATTTCCAGTAGGAGAAATTTCATCTCGGATTTCAGGAGTAGAACAATCATTTGCACTACTATGATCAAAGAAAAAGATGAACCACTTGTTATTCATGATAAGTCCTTTTTTGAAGCAATGAAATATCGATTGCTGGTACTCCCACAAGGAGTTACTTTACAGATTGATCCTGTGATTCGGGTTTTTGTTAGAAAGGATGAAATGTACGTCGATGAGCCACTAATTGCCCATTGTGAAGGAACAGACTGTAGTGAATACGAAGATTGTACCAAACGTCTACCCAGAAGTGTAATTCACTACGTGAAAGACGAACCAGAAATTGAAGGTATATGTCCTGAAGTGGATTTGTGTTCAGAAATATACAATCCTTGGACTGCTCAATTCGAACATGTTCCTAAGTTAGCTCTAATGGGAAAACCTGAAGGAAGTGACTATCGTGTAAAAGCTAGAATCTATGCATTGAAGAAAGCAAATGCACGTTGGAAACAAACAAAGTACCTGTTCGATAAACTGAGAGATGACGAAGGTATTCGTCTCAATATAGGAAAAGGTGATGTGTTATTTGAAACTCCATTTCTCGAGCTAGATATTGCAGATTCATCAACTTATCCTTACAAATATTATGCAAAAGCAGGTGAAATCCCTCTCACTTTTGGTGATGGATTATCACATGTTGATCCATATACTGGTTTGAAGA
>JARGGA010000361.1 GCA_029210805.1 Candidatus Thorarchaeota archaeon | reverse complement strand
TCATCCAAGATATGTCCGGGTTTGTCCGGGTTTTTAGCAGCTGTTACCAACCCTTGACATTCTACTCTTATCCTGTTTGAATGTTGTATCTCCATAAATCTCTCCAAGACTCCTATTGTGCTGTTCTTCTTCGCTCAATAGACGGTCAATGAATGATTTCAGAGCCATTCTGGTGTACTGTGAAACTCGTTCTTTCACGCGACTGAAGTCTTCGTTGATATTCTTCTGAAAGTACTTCCTGTACCGCTTATTCTCGAACATAAGGGCTTCTACAGATGTACCTTTCAGGGTCCCAACAAGCTTCTCCCTGAGGAACAGGTGTGCCTCTTCCAGAACAACAAGGACATTCTTCTCCGGTAGTACACCGTGTTTCTGTGCCCATGTCCTATAGGAGAACAACTTGGCAACCGTGATACCTACAACAAACTCATACACTCGTTCTATGCCAATGGCCTTGAGCTGTACACACAGAAGACCATCCTCAAAGTCTACTGGAGAGAAACCATGTCTGACGTTGAGTGCTCTTCCTATCTCAGAGTCAAGGATATTCTCAATTCTGGTGAGGACGCTCACATGGCTGCTCTCTTCATTTCTTCCTCTGGGAGTGTACTTGAGAACTTCTTCATAGAGCTCGCTCATGGTGGGGATAATTCCATCTGAACGATTTTTCTCTATGAGTTGTTTGATCGCCTTCTGAAGAATGGTTATTGATAGGTCCTTGAGGCCAAAATTCTGGGCAAAGACCTGAATGAATGTCGGAGTCCATTCACTGAGAGTCATTCCCGGAGATGGTTCTAGCGGGTTCTGATAGAACTCACTCGAATCGATCACCACTCCCTCAGGAGCCACATTGAGAAGGCCTTGATAGTCAGTTGAAGGGTCAAAGATGAGGGCTCCATAATTCTGTTCTAGAGCCGCCCTCACTATGGTCTTGGCCTTCTCGGTCTTACCTGAACCAATGGAACCTGTAACAACTGATAATTTCAGACTTAGTGTCCTCTCAGAGTAAAGTCTTACCTGAACCAATGGAACCTGTAACAAGGACTCCCTTGAGCAGTTCATCAGGATATACCCGCAAGTATTCCTGAAGGTCCACTCGGCGTCCCCTGTTCTGAATCACACTGGCAATGTATTCTCGGGTGAGTTCTTCCGAATTCTCTCTTCTTGAGCCCATGCATAACCCCATTTTGGTCTAATCTCTCCAATTTATGGTCGTACAACCGGCAATTCTGTGAACCCTGAGCGTATGCAACCGGCAGTCTCTATGCAAACCGTACCATGCAACCAGCAATTTTACTGCAAACATCTCTCACAACCGGCAGATTTTCTGCAAATATCACTGGCAAACGGCAGTCAGAGTGAAAATGGCGCGAAGCAATCGGCACTTTTTCTGTAAATCACACATGAAAACAACCAGCATAATACCTCTAGAAGCCCAGTAAATGGTGGTTAACAACTTTCAGACAAACAACAAAAAAAGAGGTGATATAAGAAATGACTGAAAAACAACCAACCAGCCAGCCAACCTACCGCCGCACCACCACCACAACACCACCAACCACCACCAACGCCGACATCACTACCTCACTACCAAACCGCACCCAGCACGCCGCCATCCCTACCTCAACACCAGACAGCGACCAAAAAACCGAGAACACAACCAATACCGACCAACGACCGAAACAAACACAACCCACGACTGGACCGCCACACTTTGATCCGTTGTTCTCCTCCTCTGAAACAATTCATCGATCGCCTTCCCTTTGCTCCCTCTACGATTCCACTACTTCTCGATGCATTCTCGATTCCAATGAGTGTGCAGCCCCGCATGGGCAGGATGCATTAGTGGATAGAAGGCATGCCAAACTGACAGAACAGTTGATGGTTCCATCATGTACCATTTATGAGAGAGCGTCGGAAATACTGTCAGCTAACGAAGTCGAAGCCATTCTTGCTGAAAGTGAAACAGAAACCAAGAGCGACGAGATAGAGCCTAGAATGTACAAGGGCATTGATGTGGATGAACTGGAACGTAAATACAAGGAGGGGTTCTCCCAGCGTGCATTGGCTGACGGATACAATGTCAGTAGAAAGGTCATTCAGAACATCTTCTCGAAGTTCGAGATCGAGGCACGGCCGGTTGGATTCCAAGAGATAAAGATCAATCCTGATGAGGTCTATGACCTGTATTTCAACAAGGGTTGGACCCTTCGAGAGATGATTGAGCATTTCGAGTGCAAGTCGACAGACCCCATCCTGCGGGTCATGGATGAGAATGGCGGGAAGACACAGTATCAGGAAAGTCTGGAGGCCATTGAGCAAATAGACCCTGATGAGGTCTACACACTGTATAATGAGGAGGGCTACTCGCTCAGGAGGATTGGTGAGATATACGGGGTCTCCATTGGGCCAATTCGCAGGATGTTCATTGAGAATGAATGGGAATACGGTCAGGAGATAAAGATCGACCGTGATGAACTCTATCGCCTGTATTTCACGCTCGGTTTGACAAGAGATGAGGTCACCGAGAGGATGGGCGTTTCCCGGAAGGTGTTCGATAGGGTCTTTGACGAGGAGGGGTGGGAGGCACGACCACAGGGATTCCAGCCAGTGGATATCGAAGTGGATGAGTACAAGAGATTGTATTATGTTGAAGAGCTAGAACTCGAAAAGATGGCTGAACAGCTCAATGTTTCAGTTAGAACCGTAATTAGATTCCGTGAAGAGCAAGGCCTAGAAGACCGGGTCTTGAAATATGGTAAGGACCTCCGCGATGAGATTTTTGGTACAGAGTGCCGGCTATGCGGAAACCCGTATGAGCACGTACACAAGAAGGACGGAGTACCGCATGATAGTCACATTCTTTGGTCAAGAAAATCACTCCTACAATTGAATCCAGATGATTGGGCTGCGCTTTGTGTATCATGTCACCAGTTGACTCATGCACTGATGAAAGTGTATGGCCTTGATTGGGAAGAGATTGAGGAACATATCAAAGAATTGGTTAGAAAGAGAAATGGGTGATTGTATAGGTATCTATCACGGTTAGTGGAAACCAAAGAATGAGGCGTTAGAGCTGCACAAACAATAACTTCCATGCCGAAAGTATTTTAACCATTCTTCGCCGGCTTCGTCAAGTCTAACCAGTACATAGAGGTTCTCAAATAATGTCTCAAGACGATAAAATGATAGTAGATGAACAGGGCCTACTTATTCAAATGGACAAATTTTTGGCCGCAGGCTGTCATATCGGGACGCAAGTCAAGACGCAAGACATGGAACCATTTGTGTACAGACAGAGACCAATTGGGCTCTATGTACTGGATATTAGAAAGACCGATGAACGAATCAGAGTTGCTGGAAAGTTCATTTCAAGAATCGACCCTGAAAAAATCGTGATTGTTTCCGGTCGTGTCTATGGTAAGCGTCCAGTACAGGCATTTGCTCACTACTTAGGTGCACATGCTTTCACTGATAGGTTCGTTCCTGGTACCCTGACCAATCCTAGTATTGCAGGCCCACGTGTATACATTGAACCCGAACTTGTGATTCTTACGGACCCACGTACCGATCAACAGGCACTTACTGAGGCTGCAAGGATTGGAATACCTGTAATCGCCATGTGTGACACAGATAACGTGACAACTAATGTTGACTTGGTAATTCCAAGTAACAACAGAGGTCGCAAGGCTCTGGCACTAATCTACTTCCTATTGGCAAGACAGGTTCTCAGAGAACGTGGAGAGATT
>JARGGA010000011.1 GCA_029210805.1 Candidatus Thorarchaeota archaeon | reverse complement strand
GAGAATTCCTTAATTGATTCATTCAGGATACCTCTGTGAAGGATATACCGTCCATATGTTCCAGTCGTGATAATCTTGAATCCGTAGTATGTAGAACAGACATCCATGAGAGAAGGGTGCTCTACAAGATTGAGAATCTGTCTATTTCGAACTTCGATGATATCAGGAACTAATTTGACTAGTTCTGGAGTTTCACTCATTCTATCAACATCAATGAAGAAAGTATTCTCTTCTTTTACCTGTTTTGAGATATATTGCATTGCTACATTGAATGCTTCTTGTTTCAGCTTCCTGCGGGTACTCCCTTGTATTCCTCTAAACATCCCAATAAGATTACCATCAAGTCCATTCAATAAGTGTAGACCTAGATACTCAATAATGAAGTTACGAATCGTCCCCTCAGATATTCTCGTAATAGTCTCTTTACCAAATTCAGGATTTGCTAGCTTATGATTTTCACTATGGTGATCAGATAGAGTGGTGATGAACTGATTCCAAGATGTGGGAGGCACATCTTCTATCTTGCATGATGTAACGATATCATTGAGTTCATCGATACGTATATCCCCCATGCCTATTATTTGCAATCCATGATTTATCTCACGTAAATCATCCTCAGTTCCAAGACTTACTCTATCTCCAATAGCAATTTCTATTTGTTCTCTCTCCCTTTCAGTAATCATCGGGTAAAATCCAAGGACAATAATCCCACGGTTTTGGGAAAACTTGTAGACACTAAATCCATACTGAAGATTGTTAACAGTCCATAGAACTCTCCCCTGTGATAGGTACTCGGAAAATAAATTGCGAGCGTGTTTTCTCACTGCTGCATAGAGTTTCTTGAACCTCTGGCGTTGACCTGGCCGTACATTCCATGTATCCAAGATGAAACGATTGGCCAGACTATAACTGGAAATTAGTATGGGCGTTTTTTTCCCCATATTTGCCTGCGATGACTTTCTTAGCTCGTTCCTTAGACATAGCGTGATGTTTGCAAGTTCTTCTGGTCGTGGAGTCATATCCTCTTCTAAAATCAATATTCCTCACAAACTCCAAGAAAGCTTACTGGAAGGAATCAAATAAGTCATATGTGGCTCACTCATCATCGTTTCGACTTTCTCCTATCTTTCCGATAACAGACTCTATCTTCTCCCAGTCTGTATTGAGTTCTCTCATGAAATTGTGGACCATTCCATGACATGGATGACAGAGCGCGACCCAGTCATCTGGGTCCAGTGTTTCTAACGAAGCCTTGGTCCATAGGGTACTTTGAGGGTGTGGCTCTCCGTCCTTCTTGTGGACGACTCCTCGTTCCTTTCCACAGAACACGCACTCTGTTCCAAACATATCGTCCCGTATTTGTTCCACTGATATTGAACCTCTGAGTTCCCATTCTTGTTCTCGGAATAACTTCCGAAGTGGTTTGACTGATATGCCAAGTCGTTCCGCAACCTGTTGTTGGGTCAGCTTCTCTTCGTAGTATAATCGATACACTTCTTCAGAGTCAAGATATATCTTTGAAGTGATTCTTGCCTCGAAATCTTGTTCCTTGAACACTCGCAGAACAGGTTTTCTTCCTACTCCTAGCCTCTCTGCTATTTCCACCTGTGTGAGGCCTTCATCAAAGTAGAGTCTTCGGACTTCTTCAGGGTCAATATCTCTCTTGTTAGATCTAGCCTCAAAACCAGCTTCATGGAATATTCTACGAATTGGTTTCCTAGATACCCCGAACTGTTTGCCAATTTCTTTCATTGTGAGGCTTTCTTCAAAGTACAATCGGCGAATTTCTTCCGGGTCTATGTCAATCCTATTTGTTCTCGCTTCAATTCCCTGCTCTTTCAGACTTTTTGCAATCGGAAAAGTGGATATCCCTAAATATTCCGCGATTTGCTCATGAGTCCACTCTTCTTCAACATACAATCGGCGAATCTCATCATGATCAACTTCCATCCTTACAGGCCTTGTTTCAAGGTTTGTTTCTCTGAAAATACGTTGAATAACAGAACGTGATTTGAGTTTCAAATGTCTGGCTATTTCGCCCTTGCTCATTCCTTCCTCAACATATAATCTACGAACCTCTTCAGGACTAACTTCTGTCTTCCTCTGCCTTGGAACAAAGCCCTGTTCTTCAAAAATACGGATAATGGGTTTTGTTGATACTCCAAAGTGCTCTGCTACTTGTTTCAGTGATAGACCGTCATCAAAGTACAATCGACGGATTTCGTCGGAGTCTATGTCAATCTCTTGAGGTCGAGTGGTCCAGCCTTCTGCCTTGAATATACGACGAATTGGTGTATCTGATTTGAAACCATGTTTCTCTGCGATTTCCTTTTGAGTGAGTCCTTCTTCAAAATACAACCGATAGACCTCTTCAGGATTCAGGGTTTTGATCTCTACGGGATTTTCCTTCTCAGATTCATCGAGAATGTGTTGTACCTTTTCTTTAGTCAATACCTCTACATCGGTTTTCTCTATGATCCGGTTTCTCTCTTGGGGAGTCAGCGGGGACCTTCGCATAGTGTCATGAGTTTCCGTATCTTCAATTTCGGAGTCGAATACTTCTCCCTCGGATGGCATTAAGTATCACTTCCCATATCCCTGTTGATGAATAGTTGACAGGAACTCATTGTATCTATGTGGCCCTGAATCATTAATAAGGGGCACATTTCCCAGACCGTCCGATTGCAGGCCTTTGCTGATACAATAACCATTGAATTTCACTAATTCTAAGTACAATCTGGATTGTTACTTAAAATGACCAGTCAGCGATTTTGTCATTTTGACATCTTACATTGTCATAATGACGATTTTTCCTCTCGTATTCGTCAAAATGACGGATTTGACATACAATTTTCGTCATAATGACGGTGAGAGTTGACAATTTGACAAAGTATATCGAGATGATAACACTACAAAAGGAGTTGTGAGGTGTTTCAAAACCGGTTTGTTTGTTCTGAAACACCTTCTAACATTCAGGATATTGCGTTATTTCTTCGAGGGTATTACGTTCGGCGTCATTAGGAGGTCTATGGCTCCTGTTCCGAGAGGAATTAGCTGCCCAAGGATTACGTTTTCGGTGATTCCACGTAGGGGGTCTTTGGTTCCGGTTATTCCGGCTCCCAAGAGATGGTTGACAGTGACTTCGAAGGCAGCACGTGCCAAAGCACTGTTCTTTGATCCTGAGATTCCATGACGGCCAATCTGACGGATTGTTCCATCAGCGGTCATCATATCTGCTACAAGAATGATATGTCGGACATCTACGTCCATACCCTGTTCATGGAGGACGTTCATTGCTTCCTTGATGATGGCGTTACGGGTGGCCTCGATTCCAAGAACCTGATATATCTCCCTCAGGTTGTTTGTGTAGACCTTGTGGGAATTGATCCCGTCTATCTCAAGGGCTTCCATGAGATTAGAACCCTCAGTGTAGAGGATGTATTCTTCACCCTCTTTGCGAATGACAACGTGATTCACATCGCCAATTCCCTTTACTTTGATTTCTCGTATCTTTTCGTTGAGGCGCTGGAGATCTGCCAAGCCTTCATTGGCTGGATAGACATAGATTGCATCTTCACCAATCTCGACTTCACCCTTGGCCTTGATTTTCTCCTGAATTGCATTCGCAATATCTTCATTGGTTAGACCCTTATCGTCCATAAGTTCCTGGTCCAAACGAATATCAATTGCCTGACGAAGAAGATCTATTGAGAAGTTGCTTGCGACACTTTCAACTCGAACCATCTCGATATTTCTGGCAATATTACGTGCTTCGTTACGGTCTCCTGCAATATCCTTGTCGAGGTGTATTCTCATGGTGGGTGTGGCTGGATTGTTACGAGCATCAACGATTTCAATGAGTCGTGGGAGACCCTGTGTTACGCTAAGTTCTGCAACACCCGCATAGTGGATTTCACACCACGTACGAAATGTACGTGATTATGTGCGTAGGGTCATTTGAGTGCCCGGCTCACCAATGCTCTGTGCCGCAACAGTTCCGACAGCTTCACCTGGTTCAACTAACGCTCGTTCGTATGAATCGATTACATTATCACAGATGGCATCAAACTCTTTCTTGGTGAAAGTGAGGTCTTTAATCTTTGTTTCTAATTCATCTTGGACCTTCAGAGGTAGTCTCCTTTCTTCTCGCATCTTGCTAAATCGGTTTTCCATATATTTTTGTAATGGGTCGCGTTCTGGTCTTTCACTTGATTTTGAAGGTTCTTCCTTTAGTTTCTCACTCAATTTAGAAGTTGCCTTCTTTGGCTTCGTACTTGGTTTGGAAACCGCCTTCTTTGGCTTCGTACTTGGTTTGGAAACCGCCTTCTTTGGCTTCGTACTCACCTTAGAAACCGTCTTCTTCGTTTCTTTTGATATTGTGTCCTACCTCCATAGAATGTCATATTCATGTCAGTTTTTCACTTATTTCTTACCCGGAGTAAGAGAATGTGAACAGCACAGAGATGCCTCAACTCGGAATGCATAAAACCATTTGGATAAGCTCTCTTTGATTGGATAGAGCCATTTAGGATTTTGAAGTGATAAGATACGGCAGGAAATAATACCATATTTTTACGGCATCTTCATCTTGTAGTCCCCCAAGCGCGTCAATCATTGCTGTAATATCATCTCTAATTGATTCATACCCTCTTCTAAGCATTGGAGCCCATATTTTTGGTAGACCCATTCTTGGTTTCGCCATTTCTTTGGGGGATAGTTTCTCTCCAAATAGTAATCTCTGTTCTTCAGGGTTCAGACAAGTCACACGCCCTCTCTTTTGTTCATCAACTTCATCCATCCAAGATTGCTTTCCTGCGCTTTCCAGCAGATAGAGATAACGAAGGTGTATGTCCTTGCTTCTACTAATTGCTCTATCAAAAAGAACTTGTGGGGAATCTCTTTCCTTGAATGCAGGCAGCCTGTGATCGTATATCACATGAGTGATCTTCCCCTTACAGTAGGAAAAGGGGGTTCGACGAGAAGAGGTACTATTCTTTTCATCAGCAATAACAAAGTGCATCATTTTTATTGCACCTTCATCAAGTGCCTGATATTTCAGATTCAATAAATCATGAACCGCCATTGGTACAGTTCTTGTTGATAATGAGCGAAAAGAAGTTGAGCTTGTAGATTCAATTGGTAGATAGTCAATATCCTGATTTTTTGTTGGATAGAAATATACGATGTCATAGGGCCATTTTGATGCTTCTGCATAACTAGTACCCATCAGGTTACGAGGTGATCCTTCAAGCATTCCCTTCCACGCATCATGAATTCTTCTACCACTTTCACTCACAGTTGAGAAAATAGATACTAGGAATGGGAATAGATGTTCCGAAGATTGTCCAGTGAGAGCTGATTCGACTTCTATATTGAAACCTTGAATGTTAATGTTAGGACGTCCTAGATATTGCTTCTCTCCAACTATTCTGGCACGCGGGTCTGTGGCATAGGATGTGCATGTAAGGGTCCTCAGTATCTCGTAGAAGTAAATAGATGATTTTCTCTCGAATTTCGATATATCGGCTCCCGGGGTACCAATGAATGTGCTAAGCAAAGATTCGTACAGATATCCGAGTTGCTTTCTTATGTCATTCATATCCTTGCCTGATGGTTTTTCCAATCTAAACGCTCGATTTGTCAATGATTGAATTTGTTCCCACTGCTCTTTTGCAGACGTGTTGCCTTGTCTATCAAGCCAATGTGCAATTCTTTGTACGTCATATTCAATATCGGGATTGACAAATTCACCCGCTTCTCTTCCTAAAGCACCACTTTGTTGACGTTCAAGAAGTACTACAATTCTATTAGACCTCCCAGAATGATTGTGAGTTTCTACAAGAAGAAGTGATTCTCCAGCTCTAGTCTTTTCAATATAGTCCAATTTCTTCCACTCCATGTATCCGGGAAACCCATGTGTTGAAATTCTGGATTCAAAATGCTTGGGTACCTCCTGCAATCCAAATTCTTCGAGTTTGTTCAGAAGAATGCTATGCTCTCCTTTTTGAAAATCTTGTGCAGCACGGATTAGCCATAGTTTCTTTTGGTAGGTCTTGCTACCAGTTCTCAAATCCTTGTTGCTTCTTTGATAGCGTTCCAACGTGTTAGCCAATTCCGCACGAAGAGGAAAGAATAGATCTGCTGCTCTGAGAAAACCCGTCTTTATGACCATCTTGTCAATAATATTCAGAGACGAATGATTGGGAATCCGTGACAATAAGTTTTCGAATTGAAGTTCGGAAGCGGCAACCCAAATTCTTGATAATTCTATCGCAATTGGTTCGATATTGGTATATTTTCCAGAAAGTGAAAGTCTTGGTTGTAATGCTTTTGCAATACGAGCCAAGTCATAATCTATCAGGTTTGTTTCTCTTAGTTTGCGCATTTGAGAAACCATCAATGAAGGAGGAAGTCCAAGTTCAGTGAAATTATACAGAATTGGGTCTGCATCAGTGATTTCGTATGCCTGTCGATATTGCACATCATGAATGAAGCTCATCATATCCGAGAAATCTGCATTGCTCTCCTTCAAGCCTCTAACTTTGCTGTTATATCCTTCAATGGTCATATCTGTGTTCTTTGATATCCAAATGTCCTTCGAAACAGTCTTACCCTCAGCAAATAGTTGTTGGACTAGTGTGCTAATAATACCATCTGGAGAAACCATAACAGTTTCACCATATGTTGCGGAATCTTCTTTTCGGTCCTTAGTGAAAATCATCTCTAGAGCTGCTTTGTGCTTTGCTTCAGCAACTTTTGATTTGGCGTCATGTAGGTTGCTAGATACAAACAAAGCTTCTGCAACGCTTGGATTCATTAGCAGATATTTGACTTCAATCTCATGTTTATCATCTAGTTGAAAGTACCAAGCGCGAGGAGTTCCATATGCTGTTGTTTTTCTGAAAGTTGAAAATGCATTCAGGTCGTTTGGGTTCGCCTGACCACCTTTTCCTTGCCCAATTCCCAAATTTCCTACTCTTATCCAATTTCCATTATCATTTAGAGATGCAATCCATACACCCTGATTAGGAACATAAGCAGCCAATAGTCTATCTTTCCCTTCCTGCAATCCTTTCATAATCTGAAAAGCAATATAGCTCTCTGGTTTTTGATTTGAAAGATGCCACCATCGTGAAAGTGCGTTTCTTAGGTCAATATCCCCATCTCGCAGGGGTTTTAACACTTCCTTTTTTAGAACTCTATGACCTTGACACGCCTTCTCCATAAAGTCAAGAAAAGCAGTGTCTTGTGTATCGGTTGGAAACAGTGATTGCTTTTGATTGTACAACGCAAGGCTGGCATCGTCTTTTTGTAGTATGTAGTTAAATGCCCCAAGTGCATTCAATTTCTGAAGTGGAGAATATTCTAAAGCTTCTCTAATCACTTGTGGCTCTAGAGCCCATTCTTTGTACTTACTATTGAGGTAATCTGCTGCTTCTCTCTTTGATACCTCGATGACTTCTGCGGAGGAATAACCTGTCGAAGCGAAGGTTAGGTCATCAGGACTACGATTCATTAGTTCGTTGTCAATGAAACGTTTGCTCAGCAAAATCGAGATTAAGAATGATATTTCCATATTGAGTGCACGAAGGATGAAGTTCTCCCTTTTTGACGAAACCGAATCGCCCATGCTTTTCTGCCAAGTGTCTAGTCCTGATACTTGTCTGTCTAATAATGCGAACAAAAATGTGTCAATAGCAGTATGTGCGGAAGGAGTATTAATCATATCTGAGAATCTTGTACCATTAGCACTTTCAAGGAGAGAAGGTAGAGGACATGAAAGTGCTGTTTCAACCAATTTGAAGTAAGAGTGTCGCGATTCTATTGTTGTAACGATTCTCTCCCTGACAACATCTTGTACATGAACATCATTCAATGCCTGACCATATACGTAATATGACCCACCTTTCTTACTTTTCCTATAGGTGAGTTTAAGCTCATGAAGTGTCTTTCTCAGAATATCCTTAACATTAGATCTTATGGCTCTATCATCCCACTCATCAGAACAGTCGATTTGTATTTGGAAACCACCACAAGAAGGCGGCAAATCTATTCTAATGGCCGAATCTATTGAGGTGATATCAATGTTGTTCAAGAAACGTGTTATTGTAGGGTCTTTGTTTTCGTTGGATTCATATAGGCTGATTCTATCCGAAGCTGACGGGATGAATGTCGAAGCGTGTTCTTCTAGCAAAGTTTGTCGCTCTTCAAAAGATAGTAGTTTATTCTGTTCCAGAAGCGTATCTCGTTCCTCAGAAGTCAACGAACGTTTGCTGATTATGCTTCTCACTGATTCCTCAATTGTTTCATCTTCCTTTGATTCGCCCTTACTTTCATCTGATTCCTTGGGTATCGAAAATTCCGCATCATGCTCCTTTATGAGCCTGTCCCGTTCTTCAAGGGTCAGATAGCGTTCCTTGATTTCATCCTCGTGTGAATCATCATTCTCTCTAATTTCTCGCAACATGCATCACCTTCAATATCTCCTGTATTCGTTCCTCGAAATCTCCGTCCAAAGTCTCTCTCCGTTCTGCTTTGGTCAGAGAACTTGCGTAATTATTCTACCTACGTAATTATTCTACTTATCTGTCAAGAAGCTATTTGCTCTTCGGATAAGAAAACATATGTGAATATTATTATTAAACAGAAGATGGTGAAAGGGATCATGGAGGAAGAATCCGAAATACTTCTAAAACTACTAGATATCAATCTTGGTCATTCTCAACACGCAACCAATGAGCGAAATTGGTTTACTGGTTCGTTCCTAATAATCACAGCAGCACTAATTGCCTATGTTGCATCATCCCCACCAATAATATTTTCACCATTTCTAATCTATGCACTCCTGTTCTTATTCACAATATCATTACTTGGTCTGGTTGTAACAATGCGCTTGTCAAATGAAATAAGCAAACATTGGAAGTGCATCGAAGAGATTATGGAACATAAGAAATTGAAACCCTTTTCCGACTACATGCATATTCCTGCAACAACAGGACGGTGGAAATACTTGCGAGTAAGGATGGCATACTATGGGATGTATGTATCTTTTATGATAATGTGGGCGGTTTTATCAATTTGGAGTGTCATTCAATTGATAGCTCTGTGAATCAGTTTCTATATTTGCAATGACAAGAATAATCAGTTATTCTTGAAATGCAAAATATGTCTGAACAGAGATGCATACAATAATCAGAATCACTGCAAGTACCAGTACCCGTTCCACTCCAACCACACACCAACTTTTCAGGAAGAGAACAGTGTGATATTAATCATACTGCGGTTTGTCGAAAAGTGGCAGATTCGTGGGAATCGTGGTAGGAGGGGGGAGTTTGTGTAATGAGGGCATGTTACAAAATGCTATGAGTCCAATCGCTAATAGATTGATAGCAGAATACCAACGGTCGAGCTAGTTTTGCCACTTGATGGTGTTTACAAAAATGACCACGGATGGTTGACGAATAGGCAGATTGTGCCACTGAGCACGTATGGAAAAATGTCTCAAAGGACCATCCACTATTCTGCTCAACATGGTGATTGGTTATGATATCACAACAAAAACTTCTGGTGTATTGTGGAATTGATGTGAGTAAATCAAGTCTCGTATGTGCTGCTATTGGTGATCTTGAAGACCACCACCGGCAGTTCCATCCCGGACAGTCCAATGACTTGGGAATCGTAGGTGACGAGGAATTCGTTGTGAGATCCTTTGACAACTCATGGAATGGGACCATTTCAATGACAAAGTGGATGTGCTCTGTTGGTGTGCAGACCGCTGTAATGGAGTCAACTTCATCGTACTGGTGTGCGGCACATGCTGCAATGGAACAGCAAAACATCAAGGTCGTATTGGCCAATGCAAGGCATGTCAAGAATGTGTCCGTCCATAAGACTGACCTCAAGGACTGTGTCTGGTTGGCGGTCCTTCTCAGAGCTGGGTTCATCGCTCCATCATACGTACCTGTTGGTCTCATCAAGGACCTCAGATATGCAGCTAGAATGAGAACGACTATCACAAAAGAGATCACTCGGTTGAAGAACCGATGTCACAGGATCCTTGACTCAGTTCTTGTCAATCTAGGCTTGAGTGTAGTGTTTGGGAGATATGGACGAGATGCGCTTCTAAGGGCATTACAGGGAGAATATGATGGACTAACAGAGGAGCAACAACTTGTCTTCGACAGAGTCACTAAGGTAGAGGGACTGGTGATACAGGACCTCTTGTCAGCAATCGAGCTGAATGAGGAGCGTGTGAAGAGATATGATGTTATTCTAGGGACTATCGTGGAACGACTGGAGGTGGAAAACGAAGATAGGGATGTCAGTCTGCTTGCCACTATCCCTGGAATGGGTCTTGTGACAGCAATCTCAGTGAAAGCAGAGATAGGTACTGTGGAGAGGTTCCAAGAAGCAGGAAGACTCTCATCATATGCAGGACTAGCACCACGAGTGATGCAATCCGGTGAATACAGGAAGATTGGACAGACTGTCCGTGTCAGTAATAAACACCTTAGGAGTACGATGTTCCTCGTTGCTGCGTCCTGTGCACGGTTTGGACCTCTGAAGTTGCAAGCCTTCCATCGAAGGATCAGGGAAAAACAGGGATATAAAGTGGCAACTATAGCGTTAGCAAGAAAACTCCTTGTGATCGCATGGAAGATGTTGAAGGAGAAGAAAGTCTTTGAAATGGCATATGCTGACGGGTTGGCTCAACGTAAACAGCTCAGGATGAGAAAGAACCTTAGACGACTGAAAAAGTTGGAGGAACAATATGGAGATGATAATGTATTCGAGGCAATACGAGAGGTATTATTCAGACAACAGAGAGAACCATTTCTGACTGAACTTACCTAGTAACTGAAATTGCACTCATAGAAAACTAGCCCACGTATCCGCCAACTATTCATGTACTGACCTTCTATGTAACATCATTCCTCAAGAGTCTTCAAGCGTATAATCATGCTTTTTTTCTCATACTTGGACTGTTAATTGACCCTCAAGTTTTGTTACAATGTTCGTAGGGTCATCTGGGTACCAGGTTCTCCTATGCTCTGCGCAGCAACTGTGCCCACGGCTTCACCGGGTTCGACCAGTGCGCGTTCATAGGAATCAATAACATTATCACATATTTCATCGAATTGTTTCTTTGCCAGTGAAAGACCTGAGATTTTGGTTTCTAACTCAGTCTGTACCTTTGGAGGGAGTCGACGTTCTTCTCGCATATTAGCAAAACGCTTTTCCATATGCTTTGTAACCGCATCTGAAGATGTGGACAGTGGAGTGCTCTTAGGCGTAGCATCGGTCTTCGCAGCAGTCTTGGGTTTGCTTGTGGTCTTCTTAGCTGTAGTCTTCTTGGTGGTTGACTTGGGTTTGGTAGCTTCCTTGGACATATTTTCTACCTCCTACTTTATCCTGCCTTTACCTAGGACTTTCTCAATTGCAATGTCAATGTTGACCGAGCGTCCGTGATCAGACTTGCTTGGGTCAACGCCGTCATCACCAAACTTGAACTGTACAATTCTGCCTGGTGCCGTCCTTACTGTTCCATCGGTTTCTACCTTCAGGTCCTGTAGTGCAGTCATCAATCTACGCTGCATATAACCTGAAGTGGATGTACGTACCGCAGTGTCAACAAGTCCTTCGCGACCTCCTGCAGCATGGAACCAATATTCTATGGGATCAAGTCCGCTTTTGTAGCTGGAACTGACAAATCCTCTGGCCCTAGCACCGAGATCACCACGTTCAAAATGAGGTAGTGTTCGGCCTATGTAGCCTCTGTGGACACGGCCACCTCGCACAGACTGCTGGCCAACAACGGCGGCCATCTGTGAAAGATTAAGTCGCGAACCTCTAGCACCTGTCTGGGCCATGATAACAGCAGAGTTCTCAAGACCTAGATGTTCTCCTGCAACTGCACCTGCTGAGTCACGCGCCTCTGCAAGCGTGGCTTGAATTCTCTGTTCCAATGTTTCTAGAAGGGTCTGACCAGGGTTAGGATCCAGCTCGTCTCGCTTGTAGGTTTCGATAAGCTGATTGACCTTGTTATCTGCTTCTTCCAGGATGACTTTGATGCGTGATGAGGCTTCCTTTGGGAGTGTTACATCATTGAGACCCATTGAGAATCCTCTGTCAGTGATGAGACGTACAAGTAGTCGTCCAACAGAATCGATGAACTCTCGTGCAGCTGTGGACCCCTTTTCCTTGATGATACGATGGAAGAGTGAGTCTGGTTCGCCTGCACCAAATCCCTTCTCGTCAATAACGCCAAATAGAAGCTCTCCATCACGAACGACCACATATGAGTCGTATGGACAGTCGTCAAGTGTGCAAACATCGCACTTCCTGCAGATGTTGGCCTTGAAAGAGATGTTGATACCGTCGGGAATGAACACACCAAATATCTGTTTACCAGTCCAGAGAGGTATTGGAGCTTTGATTGCTGGTTCTGGTAGTTCTCCAGAAAAGTCTGTAACGGCAGTCAGCTGATTAACCTGATTTAGTGTGTATAAACTGGATTTCCTTGTTAGGAGGAATGCCGCTGTAATATAGTCCTGTAGGGCTCCAATGATTGGGCCACCATATCTTGGAGAGAGAATTTGCTCCTGGACGCGCATGAGAACCCGTGCTTCAGCTCGAGATTCTTCTGACTGCGGTACGTGTAGGTTCATTTCATCCCCATCAAAGTCTGCATTGTATGGTGGGCAGACATAGAGTGCCAGCCTGAATGTTCTGTAGGGCATCACTCTGACCTCATGGGCCATGATTGACATCCTGTGCAGTGATGGCTGTCGATTGAATAGGACTATGTCACCTGAGCTGAGGTGCCTCTCCACAATGAAACCGGGTTCAATGGTATCGGCGATAATGGTACGATCCTTGACGAATCGCAAATCCACACGTCGGCCATCTGTACGGATGAGATAGTTGCATCCAGGGTGTCTGTCTGGACCACGGATGACTAGATCTTTCATCTGTTCGAGATTCCATTCGGTGACACGCTCGGGAATTGTAAGAATAGTTGCAATCTGTTCTGGTACACCCACCTCGTTCATACTGAGGTTCGGATCTGGAGAGATTACAGTACGTGCTGAGAAATCAACACGCTTCCCTGATAGATTGGAACGGAAACGGCCTTCCTTACCTTTCAGACGTTGGGACAAAGTCCTTAGTGCTCTACCAGATCTATGTCGTGCTGGTGGAATACCACTCACGCCATTGTCAAAGTAAGTGGTGCAATGGTATTGCAGTAGCTCCCAAAGATCTTCAACGATGAGCTGAGGCGCACCAGCCTCAAGATTTTCGCGTAATCGTTGATTGATACGAATAATGTCAATAAGCTTGTGGCTTAGGTCGTCCTCTGAACGCACTCCAGACTCCAGAGTGATTGATGGTCTGACTGTAACTGGCGGTACCGCAAGTACTGTCAGAATAGACCACTCAAGACGAGCAGCATCAGGGTTGACACCTATCATTCTGTAATCGTCATCTTCAATGTTCTCAAGTCGCGCTCTGATGTCAATTGGAGTAAGTCGAACTGAACCAGTTTCACCCACTTCGTAGATGGATGTTGGTTTTTCGAGTTTCAATTTGAGTTGTTCAGCCTCACAATGTGGGCATGTCTTGGCCTTTGCAGCCTTTTTCAGAATCTCCTTTGAGAGATTTGCAGTCTTTTGACCAATATCGGGATATCTCTTGAACAGACGATTAAAGTGATCTATTTCTTCTTCTGTGAGGAGAATTCTGTTACATGACCTGCATATGGCTCGGAGAACCTTATGGATTACCTTTGCATAGCCAGCATGCATCACTGGACGGGCCAACTCAATGTGACCAAAGTGTCCAGGACAGTTGCCAACTCGGTTTCCACATGTTCTGCAACGTTGACCAGGGTCGATGACTCCAAGACGGGGGTCCATAATCCCAGATTCAATAGGATAGCCATCTTCGTCATATGTATCAGCCACAACTATCTGTGCCACTGACATCTTACGGATATCCTCTGGAGAGAGGAGTCCGAACTCGATTTCATCTATCTTTTTGGTGGTGCTGACCATCATCTTAGATCATCTCCTTGAGTCGTAGCCTGGTAGCCAGGCCAAGTGACATCATTTCCTGAATGAGAAGTTTGAAAGCATATGACACAACGACGCTACTGATTTTCGCACCAGTGCCACATATTGGACAGTAGTAGGCATCACGATTGCGGTCGTAGACACCAATGAGGCCACATTCCTCACAGACAAGCATGTTACTCTTGTCAGACTCGTCTAATAGTCTGCCCTTGAGAAGAATGGCTGCGCCGTGTCCAATGAGTACATCACGCTCCATTTCTCCGAATCGTAGACCTCCTTCTCTGGCACGACCCTCGGTTGGCTGGCGTGTGAGAATCTGGACTGGTCCTCGTGCACGGGCGTGAATCTTGTCTGCAACCATGTGATGCAGACGCTGATAATAGATGACTCCAATGAATATGTCAGTCTTGAGCTTCTCGCCTGTAATTCCGGAGTACATTGTTTCTCGGCCATTGTGTTTCAGACCGTGTTTTATGAGAATGTCAAAGAGTTCCTGTTCGGTAACTCCACTGAATGGTGTAGCATCTTGTTGCATACCAGCCATTGAACCAGCCTTGCCAGCAACCATCTCCAGAATCTGACCAATGGTCATTCGGCTAGGGATAGCATGTGGATTGATGATAAGGTCAGGTACAACGCCGTCTTCAGTAAATGGACAGTCCTGTTGTGGCACTAAGTAACCTAGGACACCCTTCTGTCCATGACGGGATGCAAATTTATCACCAAGCTCAGGTATCCTGAGATCGCGAACCTTGACCTTTACGAGTCGGTTTCCGTCAATGGTTTCAGTTAGGATAACGCTGTCGACAACTCCTGCCTCTCCATGACGAACTGCTACTGAGGTTTCACGACGGTTTGGTGAGGCAATCTCGAATTCTGAATATTCTTCAAGAAATCGCGGTGGCGAAGTCCTGCCGATGAGAACGTCGCCTCCCATTACCTCTACTTCGGTTTCAATGATACCATCTTCACCCAAGTTCCTGTATGATTCAGATGCACGATAGCCACGAACGCTCCTCTCGGGAATCTCAAAGCGATCTTCCTGACCGCCCGGATACTTGCGCTCCTCGCTTTCATATACTCGTGCAAAGGTACTTCTTCCAAGACCTCGCTCAATGGATGCCTTATTCATGATGAGAGCGTCTTCAATGTTATAGCCCTCAAAAGATAGAATTCCTACCACAAAGTTCTGGCCTGCAGGGCGTTTCTCGAAACCAATCGAGTTCATAGCCCTTGTTTTGACCAGTGGAACCTGTGGATAATGGAAGAAGTGCGAACGTGTGTCTGTTCTGAACTTGAAGTTTGCCGGGGGCACACCTACAGACTGCTTTGCCATTCCTGCCATGTATACATTACGAGGGGATTGATTCCTCTCAGGGAATGGAATGAGTGCTGCGGATATTCCCAGAATTGTTGATGGAACAATCTCAAGATGAGTTGTATTAGGACCAATTTCATCTGGGGTCATGGCAATGAGTGTGTTTTCTTCTTCTTCTGCATCCAAGTACTCAACAATTCCATTTCTCAGAAGATTAGTAAAGGTCCACTCACCATCTGTGACCATTCGAAGATGTTCATCAGTGAGTCGGCTTTTACCGTTCTCTACAACTATGATTGGTCGTCGAACTCTCCCAGCATCGCTGTTGGCCTGAACTTCGTTGGTATTTTCATAGTAGCAGATGTTTACTTCAGGATCGAGTTCTCCTGCGCGACGCTTCTGTCTGATGGTTTTTACAAGTACCTGGGGTGCTGGATGGACTCCTACAAGTCGCCCATTGAGAAATATGTCTGTCCACTTGGCTCCACGTTTTCCTCTAAGCTTTTCAATTGATTCAACCTCACCCTTGTAGAGAGCGCGTTCTACAGCTTCTTCATCAGTTCCTACTGATATGTAAGCCATCATTGCAATGTTCTTGACTAGACCACAGTTTGGCCCTTCAGGGGTTTCGTTAGGACAGATTTTGCCCCAGTGTGTGGAGTGAAGATCTCGTGCCTCAAAGTGTGGTTGCGACCGGGATAGTGGTGATACAACACGTCTGAGATGTGATAGGGATGAGATGAAGTTGGTTCGATCTAGAAGTTGTGATACGCCAGCCTTTCCACCAACCCAGTTGCCTGTTGCAAGTGCGTGTTTCAGTCTTTGAGTAATGACATCAGCACGGACTGCAGTTCGAATGTTTGGTTTTCGACCACGCACAGCGGTACGTTCCAACTGGTATTTGATATCACGAGTCAATGAGTACAGTGCGACTCTGAACAGTGACATAAGCAAGTCACCTGATAGTTTGAGTCGCTTGTTTGAGTAGTGGTCCTTGTCATCTGCAGAACGCTTGTTCAATACAAGCTCCAGAAGTCTCTCGACCATTTGACCCAAGTAGTAAGCCTTCTGCAAGCGGTGTTTATCCTCTGTGCCAATATGTGGGAGAAGGTATCGATCTAGAACCTTTTCGGCACGAGCTAGTCTGTACTCTTTTGTCTGACCAACTGCAACACGTTTCCCGATGAAATCCAGAGCGTTTACTCGTGTGGATGTGTCTTCTCCTTCTTCACGACCTACATTGATAGGTGCCGCTTGTTCAATAGTGACTATCAGTTCATTACGGATTTCTTCATCGTCCGAAATCACTTCAGCAATATCTCGATCGGATTCTAATCCAAGAGCCTTCATGAGTATGGCTAGTGGAATTTTACCTGGTACGGAGGGAAATGATACACGGAGTTCGCCTGTACGTTTCCGCTCAATAGTGACTGGTGCACGGAATCCACGTGATGTCGAGAAGACCTTGCCAATGTGGGTGTAGCTTGAGCTCTTACTGGCCTCCTCAATCAGAATTCTATTCGGCGCCAAATCCTCTTGAGTTACAAGAACACGTTCTGATCCGTTAATGATGAAATAACCACCAGGGTCATCGGGGTCTTCACCATGTCTGATGAGTTCCTCCACCGGCATTGTGTTTAGGAGGCACTTCTCACTACGAAGCATTATGGGTAAATCGCCAACGTAAATTCTCATCGTTTCCAAGCGAGTTGTTACTGATCCTTCCTGACGGACAGGAGTCATATCAAGAAACAGCTTGCTGGCATAGGTGAGATTGCGGATTCTCGCTTCATTTGGGAACAATGGATGTTCACTTCCATCAGCTTCCCTTACAGATGGCGGCATAACTTGTATCTCACCAAGGTCGACAAAGTAACCCTCGACCTTTGGATTGAGCCGCCCGACGCTATCTACAACATGTTGTAGTTCTTCTCGTACAAACCGGTTGAAGGAATCAAGATGCTGACCTACTAATCCTTTCTCAACGAAATATGACTCTATAACTGGCCAGTACTTCTGCCTTTCCTCTAGTTTCGACATGGCGCTACACCCTTGAAGATTATGGACGGGGAAACCACTGCAGCCATTTTTGCCTCCCATAGCACAACCCAGAAAATCCGAGTATGACCATGTGCCGCACTAGCCGCCCCGTTGTTTTGCTCGTCATACTATGCCTCTGTTCATGCAGCGAGAATGGCGGGCTCGACGGGATTTGAACCCGTGACCCTCAGGTTTCTTCTCCATCCCATTGGGATTGGAATAAAAGCCTGCTGCGCTACCTAGCTGCGCCACGAGCCCTTTATGCTGATTCTGACCTTGCAAAGCGTACCATACATGGCTACATCTCAATGTATGGAGAATTACATACTGTCATGCATTAATGGGAAGCAGTTCTGCTGAGCATTCGAACGCCTTTTTGTGGAGTTAAAAGGTTTTGTATAAAACAATGAAATAGCATACCATCTAGGCCGGGCTTGCATAAACGAGCCGTGTTACATACTGCATCTTCTTGTAAAAGGATTTCGTGATATCTAGTTATCAACACTTGAATCGTTTGATGTTGAGAAAATGCATTTTGGAAGTGCCTGTATTTACTTTGGAATAATCCACGTCACAATGTTTTTATTACGACCATTGGATGTCGGCGAGTCCCGCTGGTACATTCAGAGGGACTAAGACATTCTCTGGACTGTCAATTCTGTCCAGTGATAGAGCGTGATATACGAATGTCAGGAAGAAGTAGACAAGCAGCGGCCCGAACAAGAGACAAATGGAAAGAGAAAGTATGGTATCAAATTCTTTCTCCAGAATACTTCGAAAGTAAGGAAATAGGTACTACTCCATCTGGAAATCCTGAACTTCTAATTGGCCGCACGGTGAAGCCCACGCTCTACGATCTCACAGGCGACTTTGACCAAATTCATGTCAAGCTGAAATTCAAGATTCTTGAAGCTGCTGGACAGACAGCTAGCACTGTCTTCCATGGTCATGAATGGAGTTCGGATTATCTACGCGGTCTTGTTAGAAGAGGTACATCAAGAATTGATTGGATTGGTCCAATTCTAACAAAAGATGACTATCTTATGCGAATCTCCGTTATTGTTTTCACCAATTCTCGTGCAAAGACAAGTCAGGAGCACTCAGTTCGTAAGGCGATTGAGAAAGTCATTCGTACTCATGCAAAGAGACACGTGTTTGATGAGCTAGTCACAAAGGTTGTTCTTGGTGATCTTGCATCAGAAGTACACGAAGAGGTCAAGAAAATCCTACCGATTCGTGAATGCGAGATTAGAAAGAGCAAGGTGCTCAAGGGACCTGAGGAAGTTAAAGCTCGAAGAGCAAGACTTCGCAGGGGTACTGCCAAGAAAGACGAGGCAGAATAGACTCCATCAAATTTCCTCACCAGAGTAGCTGTGTAATGCAGCACTCCATTTTACTTTTCCATTGTTTCTAGACGGTGTAAGGCTTGTAGTAGAAGTACCATCAGATTGGCGAGTTTTGTGAGTGCTTCGGCATCAGTCTCTCTTTCGATAACATCGTTTAGCGTATCCAGTTTTGTAAGAAGCGTTTCTCGGAGTTTGGGTATTAATTCCCGTACTGCCTGAGATTCGATGTCTTCGTCAGCATCCGCATATACAATACGTCGATCGCACATTGCACAGTATATATCTTCACCAACCTTGAGTAGGGGGGATCCACACTGAGGACAGGCTTCAGCTAGCATTGTCGCGCCTTGGCGTAGTAGTTCAGCCATCTTCTTTACAGAGGCATCCTTTCTTTCGTTCATTATTGACTCTATTTCAAAGAAGTTTCTATGAGTATAAGAGCGATTTGCTTGAGTATACCTGCTGGAGCAGAGGCATGGTTACGCCGAAAGAATGATATGAGAATGAAAGACAACTGTCTTTGTAATTCGCACTCCATTTGACACTGCTTCAATGACGTGTCTAGTGGGATATCATGTGTGCGTCAAGATAATTTACAGGGGATGACCTCCCAATGGAAGCAGAAATTCAGAAAGCCATAGACCAATCTAAGCACATTCTCAAGAAGATTGGTGAGGATTCTTCAGTACCTCGAAACATCAGACGTGCAGCGAACGAGGCGATTGCTGTTCTAGAGAACGATGCAGACTCTCCAGCAGTGAGAGCGCAAAATGCAATCTCAATTCTCGATGAGCCTAGTCAGGACCCAAATTGTCCGAATCATGCTCGAACGAAGATTTGGCATGTATCCAGTCTTCTTGAGCCCATTCGTGACTAGTCCTGTTCGAACCTCAGTGTAGCGAATTAAAACCGCCGCTAAAATAGGTGGACTTCGACTTGCAATGTACGACGTGTTTGTAAATGATTAAGGCTAGAGTACGAGGAATCTATTCACAGTCATTAACGCAGATAATGCTGCAGAACCACTTTGAAATGGTTCAACCTACCCCGGAAGTGGCAAGAAGGTTTGGTCTACCTTATAGAGCAGAGATTCCCGATGTTGATATCTGGGATAGAAGCGACTTACAAGGCATTGTTGCTATTGCGTATGAGTCAATTTTGAGAAAACTGACGGATGTCCTTCGTAGAAGACTTGGTTGGGTCATAACTCGAACACCTAGAGTGGCAAAGAGCTCAATATACAAGGGTGTTGTTCTGGGACGAGATGACAAGACGGGACAAACAAGAGTGGATCTTGGTCCAATCTCAGGCCTGTTACCGGAAAGGTCACTTGAACGGGGTAAGTCAGTCATGGTTCAAATACGTGCGCATGACTATGGACGTAAAGCACCAGTTCTTTCATCCAGTATCACGATTCCCGGCCGAGCAGCAGTACTTCTACCAGACCCAGTTGTCAGATTGAGTACTAAGATAAAAGACCCTGAAACGCGAGATAACCTATCCGCACTTGGAAGAAAACTTCGTGAACATACTGAACAATGGGGAATCCTATGGAGAACAGCTGCAGTCAAGCTCACTGATGAAGAACTATACAATGAAATCGACGAGCTTTTGGAAGTCGCCCAACAGATTCAGGGGAGATTTGGCGTCTTGGATACAACAGGACTTCTGTTTGAGGGCACAAGCAATGCTGATATCGAATTCCCTGCAGAAGTGAAAGATGCCTTGGATAAGACTCGAGCGAAGATACGACCTACCATTCTTCATCACCACTTCTACAAAAGCGCAGGTTATGCGTCTCTAGTTGACTTTGCCGAGATGGTCATTGAAGATCGACCTGAAGAGCATGAATATGTTAGATCGAAACTTGAAAAAGTCGTTAGTCGAGATATGCCAAAGGTTGGAGACCCCATTAACATTGTCCATGTGAAATGTGATGGACGGAATATTTGTTTGTCAAAAGGCCGAGTTATTGAAGCACAGGGTAATGAGGTATTCATAAGACGCCAGTTTCGCTACACATCTCGCAAACTGAAAATGACTCCTGAACCTGTTGATGATGTGGAAGTACCTCGTGATGATGGTGACTATGCCATCACACACGTTGTGCCTGGGTCAATGGTCCTTAATACCTCTTACTATTCGAGAGATGACGTTCTCAAGGGAACATATGTCAATTTGAATACCGGAGTAGAACTCTATCCAGTGAATGGTTCAGTACCTGGAAGTATTCGATATGTTGACCTAGAAATTGATGTCGTTTCTCCAAAGAACGGCGAAACCAGAATTATTGATCAGCATCTGCTCAAACGTGCTGTGCAGAGAGGTTTCATCACAGAGGAGATGGCTGATGTGGCAAGAGCAAAGGCCAAGGCAGAGTACAAAAAAATCATGGAGAATAACAATAATTGAGCTTATTCTATTGTATCAATTGTTCTTACAGATAGATCAATTGCACTCATTATATCCTCCACTGTGGACCTAAGACTGTCAATTCCGCGAGAACATTCGATTCGTAATTTTACTCGCTTCTCTGTTTGATTTGTGTCAATTGAAATACCAACAGGAAGAGGTGTATTATCTGGATTGATTGAGTTGAGAACCTGTTTTGCATCCATTTCGGAATCAAACTCAATCTCAATTGTAGCAATCATGATGGAACGTTCTCCGTGGTTATGTGTCTAATAGTTTCCATAATCTTTGTATGTGTTGCATCGGATGAATCCAACACCCGTATTGAAGTTGAGGAAGTGGATATTAATGGGATGTCGCGTTCCAAAAAAGTGGCCATTGTTGGCACCAAAGAGAATTCCTTTGTCCATGCAATTGAGATTGATTGGCTTGTTCGAAGTACAACGAATTTCTTATTCTCCAAAGTAGTTTCTAGCAAGATCCGACCTACATCTGCAAACGTGGTGTCGGGTATATCTAAATTCGAAATAGAAACAAACAAGTCTGAAGATAGGATTTGTGATTCTGTTTCATTCATAACTACGCTGAGGTTCTGAACTCCCTTGATTGTATTATTGGAATATTCTATGTATCTTTCAACTAGGCTGCTGAGCTGCCGAGCTCGATCTCCAATTAGTATTCCAAGAAACAACCCCATCATTTTTTGGCTCCATATGAATTGACCAAGTGATGCTATGCTGGATGTGTATCGCATTGGACTTGCAGGGTTTTCCATAGGTAATTCATAATCACTGCCAAGGATTCTGGGAATTGTCCCAGCTGAAAGGTAGGGCAGAAGCGCTGATGTTAGTTGTGTCGCTTCTTCATTTGTTAGTTGGCTCAGTGGTTTGGCTCTTTTACTATAGGGCAAATCAGCATCAGTGAATACCTTTTGACAAGTCTTTGGTACTCCGCTAAGCCCATCTAGATAGGGATGAATGTTATTGAGAAAGGTTGTTTCAAGGGGAAGAAAGTTTGCTCCTGGGATTTTTATGCCCTTCCGGGGGAGAATTAGTTTATTTTGTGTACCAGTTTCAACAAGCTCCTTCGAAATTACATTAGCCTTATTTTCAAGAATCGAACCCAGTATTGCCAGAACAAAGTCTCCTGTGTCCACATTCATTGTTTCATTCGCAAAGGTGTATGTAAGAGCAGAGAGTGGGAATTCGGGTGATGTTTTTTCAACACTGGTCAAATCTGAATGAAAGAAACACCCAACGGGTACAAAATGGGCTTTCTTGTCAGGCATTGTACCGTATACATCAAGCCCTACTGCAGCAAGAAGGGAGTTTGACTTGTCGCTGAATTGTTTAGTGATAACTTCTGCTGAAACTAGTGGATCAATAAACTTGGCATGGAACAAAGTGTTAGTTTTGAGAGATGCTCGGCAAAGTATAGACGTCGCCACTATTGCATGTGGCACTAGAGAACTGATAATGGTAAGTCTTTTGAGATTTTTAGTGCTGGTTTTTGAAAACCTATCTCGGACTGATTCCATACTTGAAATTGTAGGGGCCTTCTCATTCATCTCAACAAAGAGATGATGGGCCCTTATGATAAAACTATCTAAGCAGAACGGCTATCTGGGATGGCGAGTATTTCCAGTCTGCAGGGAGAACATGATTCTTCTTGTAATACTTGGAAAGTCTGTGAATTTTGCTTTCAACAAGCTGAAGACCGCGTTTGGAAACAAAGTCTTTCTTTCCATGTTCCTCAAGATGACGTCTCATCTTACCTGCCTTTGCGATCATGTTTCTGAGGTCTTCAGGAACACGTTTCTGTAAGTCGTGTTCTTTGATAATATCAGCAACACGTTTTCCGGTTACTACCTTAACAAGAGGGATTCCATACTGGTCACGCAGAATTAGTCCAATCATAGATGGAGTGTTGCCTGCCTTTGCAAGCTCTACTACCTTTTCCTCAACCCAGGCTGCATCCTTGTCAAGCCATTCGGGAACTTGGGCTGTGGATGGGCGTTTACTTCCGGACTGACCTTTGCGTCTCGTGTGCATTCGTGCCATCAAGATTACCTCTTGGTAAACAGGGTTCCTAAAGAAACCGGCTAATGTCGTTGGGCTTTGAGGTGTGGATATAAAGATTGTGAAGGGACACGAAAATGTACACGAGAACTTACTATTCTAATGATAGCGGCCTCGCTCCCGAATTTCTTCCATTCTGATTAGAATTGGTTTTGTTTCATCACCAAGAGTATTGGTATAACCCTCGATTGTGGCTTCAAGCATCTCATCTTGATTGTTCCAATGCGTTGTTTCTAAGGCGCGCCTAATCAGGTGCAAATCAACACCCTTCATCTCAACTGTGGCATTTAATTCAGAAAGACCAAAATCAATCATCCATATCTTGCCGCTAGGTGTCACTATAAGGTTGCTTGTTGTAGGATCTCCATGTACCATACCTTCGCGATGAAGGTATGCCATGTATTGGCCAAATTGGAAGCACAACTCTCTAAGATTAGTGCCTTTTTCCGAGCTTGCAACTTCTTTCAATTGCTGGCCCACTATAAAATCCATCAAAATTGTACAGTCTTTTAGGTCAATCGAATGAACTGCAGGAGTAGGTACGCCTAAAGTCCTTGCAATGGTTAATGCCTTGCATTCACGACTGGTTCGACTAGTTCTCAACATGCTATCGATTTCAGGAAGAAGGTATGGTTTGCTAGGACGGGATTTCAGAGCGTAGTGATGTCCCCATAATTCAACCTTCGTGATAATAGATTCGGCACCAATGGCAATGTACTCTCCCTGCAAGTCCATTACTTATTTCCCTTCTCTCTTCCAGATTTATGGCTCTCATCTTTTGGATAAGTGTTTCGAAAACAAGGTCCCTGACAGCACAAACAGGGAAAATCAACGGCCTTCATCGAGGCAAATCGTGGTAGGAGTTTCGTAAAGGAGCGCTTGAGGGTACGCTCGGGCACTAACAATCGTGCCCCTCAGGCCGTCTACACATTGATACCTGACTCTACAATAAAGCCCTCTAGAACCACTGTGGACTAGTGCGAATTAGGACTCAGGGTCTAACTTCCTCATTTGATTCAAGCTCAGCATTCAAGATGGCAAACTCTTTCTTGCACTCTGGACAGCTGAAACCAACGCGCCCCCCTCTTGCACCTGTCACAGTGTACACTCCCCCGATTGAACCGTTGTCAAATTGAACATTCCTAACTCTAGTCTGACAATTCGGACAGACAATAACCCGTATCTGTTCAGCTCTCAGGTTCTTGATAGTGCTCTTGCTGTCCAAGTCAAGAGCCTTGACCTGTTCCCAGCCGAGAGAGATAGCGGTTTCTTCGTCAGTGGCCTCGACCACTCCAAAGTATGACCATCTCCTGATACTGATATCGAATACCTCTACGTTATACCGTCTCATTGTTTCTCACTCTCCCCGTTGGAAGCCTCGACTATCAGAGATTGGTCAATGTTCCAACCGGTCTTTTGTATCAGGTACGATATGATCACATGAGAGGTCTTTGAAATCTGTTCTGTCCACGCTCGAACATCCGATTTCGTCACATTGAATATCGCCAAGTATTGAGCGGCAGAACTTGTTCGCCATCTCCATCCTGCACGAGGAGCATGACCTGATTCTCAAAGAGTCCTGTACCTATTGAATCGTGTCCGAACATATGATTCACTGTGAACAGTCTCACAATGTCCGGAGGAGGGCCCTGCATCATCTGGAGCAGGTCGTTCCCCTGAACGAAGAGCGCAGCCCCGCGTCCTCTGACATGTACTCATGGGAGCGCGCTCACCTCAAGGAAGGTGTCAATGAGGTCGATGTATGAGTCAAGAAGGTCAACTGGTCTCACAATGAACTCTGCAACATCCTCCAGTGTCACCTCGCTCCGAGCGATTGCCTTGTTGAGGTCGTGCCCCGTCATGAGCTGGTTCAGGGGATTGGCTACTGGTTCAAGCCTGACAAGTACCAGAGACTCCTGCATCATGGCAAGTATGTCCTCGGGTGTCACTCCCGAGTGATTCAGTATCTCATTGAGATATTCGTTGTCACTGGTTGCCCAATGACAAACCGCAGGGCGTCGTCGCTGCCAAAGTCGAACACTAGTCGTCCTCCTCTAACAGCTCAGCTCCTTGTCGAATGAGTGGGGGGACTTGCGGACCCCGAGTGTTCCTAGAATTCTTCAGAGTTCTTTGGTCATCTATGAACATGCCTTTTTCCATTCCTATGATCACAGAGTATGTGCGGGCCATTTTGGAATTTGAGCATTGAAGAGACAGGTATGTTCAGAGTTCAGTGAAAAGTATGAACAACAGCTGATTCCAAGGGGGTTGGTAATAAAGAATGATGCTTTCACTCCGGCAGGTAGAGGGAGATGCCATCCTCGGCATATCTCAGATACCCTTTCTCAACGAGTGATTTGAGACTGACCCTTATCCCTCTTGGACTTAGAGTGTCCCTTGATACAGACAGAACTTCCTCTGCAAGGGTGCTCTCCCATATCGCCTTGTCTACTCCTACATCCAAGATAACAGCCTTGACGAGAGATAAGATATCGGAATCATCAGCTGAGAGAGAAGGTCTGGACACAGCCCTGCCTCTCAATACCACACTTATCAATCCCAGAAACCCAATGCAGAACAGAATGGGAATGAAGGAATCCATGGGAAGGGCCACTCCCTGAGTTGTAGGCGCAGTTTCGACATCCGCGAAAATCAGATAAACGACCCTGCCCTGATTACCTACACTGTCCCAATACGTTATACTGATATCATGCCATCCCCGAGTAAAGGAGGAGGCTTCAAGAGTGAATGTGCGGGAGAATGAGGTTCCCGTGGAATCAAACTCAAGCCGTTCTGCACCGATGAATATTCTGCCGGACACGGGAAAATGGTCATCCTCGATTTCGATAATGAAAGAATAGACCAACCCGAAAGAGGTCCGGTTCTCAAAATCCGACGAGAATACAGGAGATGTGCCATCATGATATATCACAAGCTCGACTCGCGAATCTCCTGAGTGGTCGTTCAATAGGACAAAGTACCAAGTGTCTGTTGAAGGAACTCTCAGAGGTCAGCAGAGAGCAGCTTCTGAGGATGAGGGAATTGTTCGAAACCAATTACCCTCTGGATAGAAAACCAGTCAGTGTTGACGAGAAGAGGGGACGGGTCGCATACAAGGTCGTCGAACTCTTGCTATCGGAGAAGGAGTAGGAACTATAATATGCAGCAAGGAGAACCGAAGCTAAGATGGATGTCCTCCCTAGAGAGAATGTTTGGGGGCCATCCAGCTGAAAATGTCCAACAGCGGGAGTCAATTGTCTTCGTTTGTCTTAGAGTGAACTAGGATTTAGGCAAGATTCTGAGGGGCGTGCTCTTTTTTGGTCACGCTTTGGCCTAATCTCACCTACTGTGTGGCCTTCCCTCAATTACGAAACCCTCCTACCACGATTGGCCCCGATGAGGAACTTGCCCTTTTGCTCTAATTTGCTATAGTAAACCAGTATCGTGCGTCATTTATGCTTGAATTGCTCATCCGTTCGCCATTTACAGTCTTGTTCGTCAGTTCTCCACTTTGGTCGTACTTGGGAGGTGGATACTTCCAAAATATCTCCACTGTTATGCTGAAGAATTCCAGTCCATGCAATCATAGCTCCTTGATCCCCAGCCAACGGAGGACTTACGCGATGAAAACGTGTATCATGCCTATCAGCAACCCCTTCAAGTAGTT
>JARGGA010000360.1 GCA_029210805.1 Candidatus Thorarchaeota archaeon | reverse complement strand
CTAGATTTCTGAATGTTGATATTTTCAAGAAACTCCTGTTTAACACGCCAGTCGGGATCTGCAACGATATCCATGACCAGACCAGTTGAAGCAGTTATTCCGATTTGACCTATTGCCTTAGCCACATGAACTCGATCTTGCCATTTTCCTTCTTCTAGGAATGGCTTCAATAATTTTACTGATGTGCTATCAACAATATCACACAAATATGGTAGAAGCTCTCGCTTCTTCTTTGAAGCCGATGCAGAAATAATCTTTATCAAATCATGTCGAACTTTGCTCTCAAATGCTCCAAGCTTTGATATTGTTCCAATGGAAATAGTTTCTATGTTATCTCTAACTCGCTTCTTTGCCCAGTTTGTTCCACTTTTTCCCAATGCTGCCATGATTCCAAAAACAGTACTCTGATGTTCATGGCCTACTGTAGCAAGAGCATTAATCCATCTATTCTGTTCGGATGATGATGTTGGACTTCCAGTAGTCTGGAATAACTCCTCGATTCCTTGTAGAACCTGTTCTCTTTCTGCTGGATTGATATGTTTCATAGACTTGAAAAGCTCAGGAATGAACTCCCCATAGACATTTCTTCCCGCCATTCTGAACACTAGTCTTCTAAGGGTTGCATCTGGGGTTTCAAGAAGACTCATCGCTTTTGGAAGAAGCGCCTTAGCTGCAGGATATCTCATGAGTTTTGCAGCTGCAGTGTACATAGTGCCTAGGTCCGGCGAGTCCAATGAATATGAGATTGACTTCATCTCTCTGATTCTTTTCAGCTCCAGCTTTGAGAGATCAAGAGAACTCTGCTTACTCATTACTTCTTCCCCTCCTTTTTCTTCCTTCTACCTTGACTTCTTTTTCGGCTTGCTTGCTTTGGAGTTGGTTTCTTCTTGGGAGGTTCCATATACTCGCTTAGGGGGGCCTGCACGCCGTCGGTTGCTTTTTCTGATGGTTTTTTCTTCTCCTGTTCTTCTTCCTCTTCCGTGAGCGGCTTGCCGTTCAAAGTCAATTGTTCTGTAGGCCCAATAGATTCTATCGTTCTACTTGTGTCACATTCAAGCTCGATGAGAAAATTATCATATTCTTGAAGTAATTGTTCAGCGAGGGGATCCTTCTTTTCAAGAGAGCTTTTTGTTATGCCAAGATTGCGAAGGATTTTTCTACCGTAGACCGAACGGGCAAGGGATTTCACATCTAGTATCTTTCCGTCTTCTTTTGGTTGTGCTTTGCGATACTGTTCCAAACGAGATTCATTCAGAAGTGGAATCAAGTATCCAAATCCATCATGTGATAATGATGAAGGGTCCAAGAAATCCAGACTCTGATTCGCTATAAATTGAGCTGCTTTCATCGAACAGTATGCACGGACATCCTTTCTACCCTGTACCCAGGTCTTTGCTTTCAAGAGTACTGCTAGAATCTCTGTTACTGGTTCATCTAAGGCGAGTGAAAGGGAGCTGATATCTAACGCACCAAAAACGCCATCTCGGATTAGGGTGAGAGTTTCAGGGAGTTTCTCCATCTTTCTGCTTTTTTCCCAGTTCTTCTGAATCAATGAATGGATTTTATGCCAAGGATGTTGTGTCTTGTCGTTATAATATCCCTTTAGGAGGTCTCTTACTCCATCAATATCGCCACGTTCACATGAATCACATATCGAGTCAATATATGCAAGCTTGTTGCTTTTTGCTTTTTGACTCATCTTAGACAGTCTCTTCTACCTCCGATTGACAATGATTCGAGTAATTATGACTAATATTAGCCTTTTTTGTGGTTGTATTGCCTTCTTATCCAGTCAAAATTCATCCGAATCCCCGTGAATCTTGGAGATAAATCATGCTTTAGAATATTATTGATAAACAAGTCAAAGCACCTTCGCATCTAGCAAATTCCGAAGTTGGAAGCTTGATTACATCATAGCCACTGGCTTCAATTAATTTCGCGGTTTCTGGATATCCATCTGGTATTATTACCGTTCCGTGAATTGTGAGTGTGTTTGATGCATAGAGCTCGTCATCTGGAATCACAATAAACTCAAGGCCATCAAATGCTGGATGATTCACATATCTTGAAATCCCCACAAGTGTTTTTTTATCCAGATAAGTGACATAGCTCTTAAGATGAACAATATTGGCATCACTAACAACATCAACTTGAACCTGAAGCGCATCACGCATATACTGTATGCCTTCAGAATTAGTACGTTGAGTTTCACCGCTTACCAGTTTATCTTCTATATGGATAACGTCCCCACCCTCCAATGTGGCTGGTTCAACTACCTTTGATAATTGGAAGTAATCCCAGAGGGCATCTTCTACTCCCTCTATCTCACCTCTCCTTGACTCATGAGTAGGTCGTGTCATTAGAGCTCGGTTACCGTGAATTACCACAGTATCTTCAACAAAGCATGCATCTGGTAATTCATCTTCAGGACTTAATTCTATCACATCAAGCCCAAGATCCTTAAGAGTGTCAACATACTTTGCATGTTGTTCCAACGCCTTGCGTATATCCAGTTTATTATGATCTCGATGAGCTGATATGCAATTTCGATAACTATTTCCCGGTGGTCTGACAATTGCCTGTTTTGCCATATGGGCTCTTATGTGGAGTGTCCTAAAAACTATATTCAAAAAAAGAAAATGGGGAGAACCCGAAATAATACGGGTTCCCGTGAAGAAATTACTTATTCTTCTTTGCCCTAGGTTTCGGTGCTGGGGCTTGAGAACCGCGGCGTTTGCTACAAACTACTGCGATTATTATGAGCGCCAAAATACCCACTCCAATCAGAATTAGAGTTATCGTATCTAGACCGAAGAATCCTCCTGGGGTTACTGTTACCAGAACAGTATCCTCTGAATAATGACCCAGAGTATCATTGACTCTTATCGTGAAGAAGTAGACACCTTCTGTAAGACCATCCAAGTTAAGAACAACGTTAGAGCCATCCCAAACTCCGGATGACCAAGCGGATGTATTCATGGTTATAACAAAGTGGTCCGGATTTGGATCTGATGTGATCCATGTCAGAGTGTTCCCAGTTGAATTCAGCACCATGTTGACATCAGGTGGGCTGTTGATTAGAGGATTAAGAGTATCCACTACAGTGATAAGTACAATGTCACCACGTGGGTTTCCAGAATCTCCTACAACACTACATTCAACTGTGTGAACTCCTAAGCTTAGACCATCTGCATTGTATGTTATTGCAGAACCATCCCAACTTCCACTAGTGTCTTGAACCCAATCCACATAGATTGCGTATGTGGCTGGAGCTGAATCGGCGGGAATCCATGTAATCGTATTTCCAGTACTTCCGGATTCATATGTGATATCTGCAGGGTGATCAATACCAGCTAATCCTAGCATGTATGCAATCTGATTGAACCAGAGTTCAAGAGTATCCAGATAGCCGGACTCATCGATATCTCCTCGGTAATTGTTCAGAAGAACCGAGTTCAGTATGACATTGCCGTCATTTCTCAATACAATTGATGCATTACCTTCTTGTTCAGTGGAAGTGAATCCAGCAAGAGCTGTCGCATTGCCAAATACTTCGACCATACTTCCATCAGTGCCAAAATTTGCATTTGAAATATTCAACGTTGCCGCAGAATAGTCGATTGGGGTTTCGAAGATGTCATGGTCTGTATCCCAGATTGTTGTATTGGAATCACCAAGCCAGCTAGCTGTGACATTCACTCCTATTAGGGACCATATCGGATGGTTAGGTAATAATGCTGTGTAGAATGTGTTAACTATAGCGCGACCACCGTTCAGAAGATAGTCAT
>JARGGA010000359.1 GCA_029210805.1 Candidatus Thorarchaeota archaeon | reverse complement strand
ACAATGCGCTGGGCATTTACAAATCCTCCACGCATCATTAGTAGCATGTGTGGCAATTGAAAATTCAGCATTTCAAGAGCAACAAGAAGCCCTAGGATTTGAATCAGTGTTCCTGCTGAGAATACTTGAGTCCAAACAGAATAGCTACCATAGAAGAATGCAATAGTTGTCATTGCGGTCAGGATAAGAGCTGGAAGATAGAAAGCGGCCAATTGCCCTTCCCTTGCAACTTTTTGTTCATATTCCTTGCTTACTTCTCTGAATTTTGCTTGTTCTTGCGCCTCCGAACCAAAGGCTCGTACAACTTCAATTCCTTGAAACACACCCTGTGTTCTTGATGTTAGAGATTCCATAACCTCTGAACGCTGACGTCGAACCGGCTCTACAGCTTCTGCATATTTGTAAGCAAAGAATAGATAGAATGGTATCCCGAACAAAATGATGGATGTGAATACTCCAACGGGGATGTTAATGATGGGGATAATGAAGAATACAATCAATCCCGGTGTTTGGTCTATAATTGCCAAGAAAATTCCTGTAATCACAATTGATGCAAAGCCACCCAAAATATTCCGCAGTGCTGGATTAAGAGAGAATCGTACCCAGCTAATATCCTGCATAGCAACTGAGAGAAGTCGTTTACTATCGACTTCGTCGTGGAAGGTCATGCTGAAATCTTGAAGATCTTCAAAGAAATCCTGTCTCGCATCACGTTCCCATGAAAGCGTAACAACTGCCCAGATATAGCCGACAACAAAATACATTCCCATGTAGATGAGTCCAAGACCTACTATGAGCCATACGTACAAAGTGAATTGAGCACTAAGTCCTGCAAGTTTCAATTCATCTACAGCTAGCCCAACTATCACTGTGGGTAATGTTACCAGCAATATTGACACGACGGTCAAAATCGAAGCAAGAGTTATTGATAGCGGATGTCTGATGAGTCCGCCTAGCATATATCGAGATGGACTTTGTGTTTTGGTCGTTCCGTTGTTGCTTGATGTCATTATCTTAGTCTCCCATTATCTTAATGAGTTCTTCAAGTGATTCAAGTATGATTGAAAGCTTTGTGCGGAGCTTTTCTCGCTGAGTTACCGTCAATTGGGTTTGCGCTTGAGTGATGTGCTCTAGTGCAATCTGCATTCCATGTACATGGAAGAAAGCCTGATCGACTGGATCAAGCATCTGCATCCATACCGCTCTGTGTAAACGAGTCTTACCTTCAACATCTCCCTTTCGTCTGAAGGTTTCTTTGAAATGATCATGTCCTTTCTGGGAAAGCGCGTATATCTTGCTGCGACCTTCAGTTCTTACTGTTTCGATAAGGCCATGCTCTTCCATTGAGTTTAGCATTGGATATATCGAACCTGGACTAGGTCTCCACTCACCCTCACTTCTTTCCTCAAGAATTTCCATTATTTGAGTTCCAGTTAATTCTCTCTTACTTAGCAATCTTGCCAGAAGCAATCTTAGGAATCCTCTAGGAATGGATTGAAGTCCGCTAAGGTCTTCACAGTTCTCGGGATCGGTTTTATTCAAATCATTTCACCATTTTTAGGAAGATAATATCGAATGTGATATCGAATGCGATATTAAAACGATATCGAATGCGATATATAGGTAGCTATATGGCGCAGAATTACTCTAGCTCGGCAAATGACAAGTTTGATAAGATTCACAAAGGGAAAATAGCCAATCAGGGGTCCTTTCAATGGGTGAGAAAGCAAAAGTAAAGGAAACTGTCAGTCTTTATTCGAAAGTATGGCAACTGCCAACCTATCGAGGCATTGTATTTCGAACGATTGTTCTAGCAGTCATATCCGCAGGAATCATATCAATAGGTGAATTGGTCTCAGAGGATATTGGTTCGGCGCTGCTCACGTTCATAACGTTATGTTCCGTGCTTATCATGACCGCATTTGTGGGATCTGGATTGATGTACCTTATAGTAAGGAAGAAGGGGTCACCTCTTGATGCAAGGAGAGCTCTTGGTTCAGCGCAATTTGGCATAATCTTCTGGTTCTCCTTAGGAACGCTTGGAGGGATTATTACACAGTTTCCAGTTAATCCAATGATACAAGCAAGTCTATGGACATTAGGCTTGGCTCTGGGATACCTCGTATTTGCGTTCCTCGTTACTGGACTGAGTGATTATCATCCAATTCGGAATTTCATTGGAGCGATGATGCCAACTCTTGTTTGGATAGTAACGCTGAATGCTTTGGCTTTGACTCCATACGTATTGCCTCTATTACCGCCATTCTGGTATATCTCAATTCCAATTATTCTTGTTATTGATTCAATTACAGTTCACTACATCTTCACTGCTGTCAGTCATCCATTTGAAAGAGACCTCGGTATCAATGGACCTGAGTTACTCCGAGCCTTTGGGTATGATTATCTTGTAGAAAATCCAGAACCTTTGGAAACCCTGATGACACAGATTAGTGTAGTACAAGATGTTCCAATGGAACTCCTCGTTTTCAAAGAGGAGAATAAACCAATTGCAGCGGTGGTGATTCTCTATGTTCATCCAGGACCATTCAGAGACATCGGAAGCAGTGGATTACCATCTGAGATTATTCACCATATCAAGGAGAAGCATGGAATTCAGGCGTTTGTGCTTCATGGAAGTTGCACCCATCACCAAAATCTGACAAATAAGATAGATTATGAAATTGTAATGAAAGAAATCGATAGGCTGATTCAAGACACAGAAACGTATCAAAAAATGTCAGGACCACATTGGACAGACCATGGAAAATTCAAGGTATGGTCATTCTTCGTAGGACAGGATGTCCTAGCAATATCAACAAGTGCGCCTGAGTTTACCGATGATATCGCTCTTGAGGTAGGTCGAGCGGCTGCACAAGCAGCAAGAGATAGTCTCTCAGAGGTAAGATACGTTGCTCTTTCGGACGCGCACAACTGCATAGATGACCATGCAATATCGGTAATGCCTGGAGACCCCGAGGCGACTTTGTATGTGGAAGCAATAAGGGAGGCAATAAAGTCAACCGTCGTTCATTCTCATGAAGAATTTCAAGTTGGGATTCATCAAGTAGTCCCTGAAGGTATTTCCTCAAAGGAAGGAATGGGACCGGGTGGAATTGTTGCATTGGTTTTGAAAACAGGAGATAGACTATCAGCCATGGTCTCTGTTGATGGTAATAATGTTGAACCGGGCTATCGGGAAATAGTTCAGGAGAAACTACTGAGTGAAGGTTTTTCTGCGGCGGAGATCACAACCACAGATACGCACGTTGTTAATGCAATCTCACTCTCCAGTAAGGGATACCCACCAGTTGGGAAAATCAAATCTGATTTGGTTCTCGATGCAATTCTCAGGTCAGCGCTCCAGGCGAAAGAGAATTTGGTTCCTGCTAGAGCAGGCCTTGCATTTGGTGAAGCAAAGGGACTCAGAACCTTTGGCGAGAAAGGTTTTGATACACTGACTTATGATGTTGCGGAGGCTTACCAAATAGCTAAGAAAAAAGGAGCTGGAGCAGGTGGAATCGCATTTCTCATCTCACTGCTGCTAAGTTTTCTGCTGTGACCTCTTCCGGAAAGAAGATATCAGGAAACATGAACTATCTAGGGCTAGAGAAGGAGAGAATCCCTTGAAGAAACGAATCCTTGTGTGCCTAACCGGAGCAAGTGGAGCGGTATATGGTTTCAAAGTAGTCAGGGCTCTGAAAGAAATGGGCCATGAAGTACATCTCATTATTAGCAAATGGGGAAAGATAACTCTAGAATATGAAATGGGTATGAGTCCAGAATCTCTGGAAAATATT
>JARGGA010000358.1 GCA_029210805.1 Candidatus Thorarchaeota archaeon | reverse complement strand
TAATCTATTCATTGGGAATATCACTGTCGCTTTGGTCCATTTCAGGAGGCTTTTCAGAACTATCAGAGAACATCTTATTCAATTCTACATTCATTGGTATCGTTTGGACGGTATCTAGTGCAATACCTTTGTTACTGTACTTTCTTAAAAGAAGAAAAGATCAGATACAAACGAATGATTGAATTGTCTACTTGGATATCATAGGACAATGTTTAGATAATATCCACTCGTTTTCCGAGGGAGTCTAGATTCTAAAACGAGAGTAACAGAGGTCAAACCGTGAAAGTTCTATTCTTATCCAGTTCATTCTATCCTTCTACTGGTGGATCGGCGGTTTTCTTCTCACGGATTGCCCATATTCTTATTGAGTCAGGTCACTCTGTAGACGTATTAGTTCTGAAGAATCAGAATGGATTCCAGTCATTCGAGGAGCAAAAAGGAATGCGCATTTTCCGGGCACCTCCAATTCCGTCATTGCTTTTGCCAATTTTTGGTCCGCTGATGATTCTTTACTATTGGCTGAGAATTGGGTACAAGGAGAGGTATTCAAGGATCATTGCAAACAATCCCGACAATATATCTATCTCACTGAATATCCTCGCTAAGTTATTTCGATTGCCGCCAATTGTCTACGCAATACTTGGCAATTTCGAAAGAGAAAGATTAGAGTTTCTGAACTCTTTGCCAGAAATTATTAGGAATTCACTACACAGTTTATGCAAACGCACTGCGTCGATTGCACTTGGTATAACATCTCGTGTCATTACTTCTTCAGAAGTCCTTCCCACCATCATGAGCCACGGAGTACCTGAAAGTTATGTGAGTACAGATCCCTATCTGGGAACTATTGACCTTGAAAGGTTCAAATACACTTCAATAGAAGAGCCCAAGGAGAATATTGTTCTATTCATTGGTAGATTGACATACGAGATGGGCACAGATGTTATTCTTTCTGCAATCCCCCAAGTACTAGCGAGTGTTCCCGATGCACGGTTTATATTTGCAGGTCCAGGAACGCCGAAGAATGAATGGATTGAAGGGCTTGACAACCTAATAGCAGAAGGGACGATACTATTCAAGGGTTCCGTACCAAATGAAAAACTGCCTGATGAAATTTCAGCTAGCAAAATTGTCCTAGTTGTCAAACGCTTTGGAGGAGGTATTGGACTTACTCCCCTTGAAGCACTTGCTATGAAACGAACTCTCGTTCAGACCAGAATTAACCCAGTGATTCAAGCAGTTGCAGACGAGCACGATTGCATGTTGATTGTTCCGGTAAATGACGAAGAGAGCCTCGCAGACGGGATAGTCAATTTGCTAAATGATGATGATCTTAGGTCAAGACTAGCAAGCAATGGTTACAGATTTGTACAGGAATACTATAACCCGGTGCAATACAAAAAGAGATTCTTGAGAAGCTTGGGATTTATGGAGAGGAAAAAGTGAGTAGACAAAAAATTGGAAGAGGTGCTTTGGTCCTCGCAATATCACAAGGTGTCTTCATAATCACTGCATATCTAATTCAATTCATTCTAGGAAGAATACTGGGACCTCAAGATTATGGCACTTATGGCGTTGTTCTGTCCACTATGAATGTAGGATTGATTGCAGTATCGTCTGGGATTCCGCTTACAATATCGAAATATGTAGCACAAAATGGTATGAATTCACGTTTCTTAAAAGATGCCTATCGAATTGGATTTATTCTGGCACTATTAATATATGCAACATATTTCATTATCTCATATCCTCTTGCGATTGTTTACAATGATTCCAGTATTACAGTTTTCATACAAGTTTGCGGGTTCGTGCTCCTTACTTACAGTCTTTTCGCCATTGTAACAAACCAGCTCAATGGACTTCAGCAGTTCGATAGACAATCGTGGGTGCAGATGTCATATCACGTAATTAGGTTCATGATGATTGTTGGTTTCGTGTTAGGAGGATTTTCTATAATTGGTGCCCTTTTGGGAAACGCTATTTCTCCTATTTTTGGGTTCATTATAGGTATTATAATTGTGAGGTCGATAAAACCGAATCAGGAAAAGGAAGACGATGTGAGCTCGCATGAATTCAATATCATGGACGAATTTCTCAAATACTCGGTACCGATAATCGCCTTTTCAATCGCTTTCAATCTAATGTCCAATCTTGATTTGTGGGCGGTAAAAGCACTGATTACTGCTTCTGCCGAGGCTGCCGGATACTACAACGCCGCATACCAGCTTGGAAGAGTACCACTCTATGCAGGACAAGCTTTGGCCGCGGCGGTTTTTCCTGCCATTGCTCGGGCACAATCAAAGGGAAATATTGAGGAATTATCTAGCAACTTCGGACTGGGCATAAAATACATGACGGTTATTGGAGTAATTGTATCATTGGGAATCATCGCTTTGTCGGGAGAATTCATCGAATTTGTTTTTGGTGTTGACTATGCCCCCGCACAGATACCTCTTATGATTCTCTCTATTGCGCTTGTATGCCAATCGGTAATGGGTATTTCACTATATGCTCTTAATGCATCAAATTATCCAAAGATTGCGACTTATCTTTGTGGTTTTCTGATAGTTGTTGATTTAGCACTGCTATTGATACTGGTACCACTCTACGGACTTGTTGGAGCGGCTCTTTCAACCGTAGGAATCAGCATACTTGGACTGTTTCTCAGCGTTATTCTATCCATAAGAAAGATGTCTATAAAAGTCCCAAGAGAGATCGGAGTGATGTTCATTCTTTTCACGGGATTCATTATTCTTGTGACTGCTTTGATACCCCTTCTTCCAGTCGGTGCCATTGAATTAGTTCTAATCAAAATCGGATGTATTGGTTTCTTTGTGTTAGTGCTATTCGCCTCAAAAGCAGTTTCAATAAAGGAAATTTGGTTATTATTCAAAGGAAATTCTCAGTAATGCATATCAAAAGATTCTCTTTCTATGAGTGCAATTCTAGACTTTGAGTAATCAAGTCACTGAATTGGCACTCTGTCTTTTTCTCTCTCCATCACTTCTTGAATTGCCATGAATGTTTCTTCTGCTCCGTATCTTCTCTCCAACATCTTCAGTTGCCTCAGGTTCGTTCTCATCACCCGGCGTTTTCGTTCTGTCAGACCCTCCCTGTTCGCCATCTCGAAGGTCTGCTGCTCTTTCAACATCTTCCACATGACCACCAGCAACTTCCGGGCTAAGGCAATGGTTGCTACCTTGTACCCTTTCTTTCCTCGCACCCCCTGATGGAACGCCCTCAACTTTTCAGGTCCGTGAAGTGCACAGGACTGTGCCACCAGATACATGGTAGTCCGCAAGTGACTGTTACTCTGCCGCACGATCCGCCCAGTTGCTCTCTTCTCTCCAGACTGCATCAGGCGTGGTGCCAGTCCTGCATAGGATGCAAGCTTTTCCGGAGTGGAGAATCGCTCCACCGTCCCAAACTCTGCTTTCAGGACAGCTGCACTCACCAGTCCCACTCCCGGTACTGTTACCAGCAGGGAGATGTCCCTGTCACTCTTCTTCTCCAGACGTTCCACCAATGTCGCTATAGCAGCTTCGTACCTCTCGATACGTTTCTCATTCCCCTCGATGGTAGCCAACAGGTCTGCCAGCATCAAACACTGGACCTCTGACACACTGGCAAAGGCACACCGCTGGTCTTCCTCCAGGTCCTTGTAGTCTCCCTTCAAAGCTCGGATCAGGACAGCTCTTCCACGTGTCCCAAAGGTGGTGCTCATCCCCAGGTCCACCAGGACAGAATCAAGGATCTTGTGACATCGGTTCTTCAGGCGGGTAGTATCCCTGGTGATGGTCAGTC